>JBGCES010001019.1:0-3317 GCA_045106545.1 Saprospiraceae bacterium | reverse complement strand
TCCTGATTGGTAGCGAGTGGCGAGGTGGGCGGATTAGTACGAAGCGTAACGGAAGGCCGCAACGGATAATCATTAAGACTGATGTAAATTTCGCCATTGCGAATGAAAGTATCTGCGCAATCCGTTTCGGTAAAAAATAGTTCTTGCAAGCGAGCAGTATCACTACAATTTCCCTGCGTCGCAATCAAATCAATTTGTAACGGATCGGCGGAGGTACGAGTAAAAACAAACTCTTGTTCAGTGCTAATGACCGTTCCGTTTTGCTGCCACTGTCGGCTTTCCGTACCCACCGAAATATCGGTGAGCGTCATGGAACTACCGACTGCTAAAGTTCTAACATTTGCATCAATTTCTGCCCGCAACGGGCAACCTACTTCGATGATAATTTCAGTAGAATCGCTCGGACAACGAGTCGTTCCAATCGCAACGAGTTGTACGGCATATTCGCCCGTTTCGGGAAAGGTATAATTGAAATTAGTCGCTGTGTTGACTACTTCGCCGTTAATTTTCCAAATAAAGTCATTTGAGTTCTCCGATACATTATTAAATATAACTTGCTGATTAACAACTACTTCTGTGTTACCGTAGTCAAAATTAGCTTGTACAGGACTCACACAAGGTGGCAAACAGGCAGGTGATACCAACAACGATGGGCGCTGCATTTCAATGGTCGCGTGCATGCGAGCAACTTGCCCCGTAGTAAATGCCGAATAGCATTCCAACCGTAGATAATCCATGTAGTTATTCGATAGATCATTTTCGTCCGTGTTCAATCCACTTTCGGCATCCGTGAAGCAGCTATTTACCTCGACTTGACAGGCAGTTGCTACCGTGGTGTTGTCGGGCGGTGTATCGCAAACGCGGTCGCCCTGCGTCGCACAATCCGCATTTTCACAACCGCCTTTAAACGTATGATAAAGTCCTAAATAGTGACCTACTTCGTGACCTAAAGTAGCAATGCCAGCATCGTAAGTCATTTGCTGCGCCTCGATGACAATCCCATCCTTGATAGTTCCGTGAAAAACGGGTTGATAAGCATAGCCAATGATATTATCGCCAATCGAAGTACTGGTAATGGAATTTACAAGATAGATATTCAGGTACTGGCTAGTGCGCCAATTCGTCAGGTTTTTGAGTTCCGTGTCTTGCTCTTCCGCTACCAGATTTGTTAACTCAGAATTCGTTCGGGTGATGCCATTAGTAACTTCATTATTGGGTGTACGCTGCGCGAGACACAGTGAAATATCCGTCGGAACGCCTGTGTTTTCATCAAAAACAGGATCGTTGGTGAGCAACTGATTTAAGCGTTCAATTCCGTTATAAATCACTGCATCAGAAAGATTTTCATTACCATTTTGATGAATGATGTGAACGACTACGGGAATCTCGTAAGGCGGATTCAAATTAGACTTTGCGCTACTTTTTTGATAATTAAAAACCTGATTATCAAACTGTTGCAATTGTTTTGCTAGATTTAATGATTGCTGCTTTTCTAGTTCAATTAATTCATTGGTGAGACAATAGTGTAATGGATGATTCGCAATTTGTAGTGATTGGTTATTTTTGTAAAACTGACTATTGAGCCAATACGTCAATATGACGATGGCAACAAAAATGATTAGCAAGTTTTTGGCAAATGGGCGCATAGGCTATTTCAATAACATCAAAAAAAATATCAATCGGATAATTTAAGATACACGTTTTTTCAACCAAAAAATAATCAGATCTAAGTATAAGTCAGCTTGCTGACCTGTCTTTCAAGTAACAGCGCGTTTATAAATCGTATTATCTACTCCGCTTCGTTTCCAATTCTACCCATTGCTTCGTAAATTTGCGTTGATATTGTCATAGCGTAAATAAAACTCCGCCATTTGAAGCTACTGATTAAAATATTTGGTTGGGGGATTTTCTTAATCCTTTTTGGTATTCTTACCGTTTTTCTACTCAATTTCTGGGTAGTACAATCCACTGATAATCAGATAGTTGAAAATATTAGCCAAGTAGAAAATAATCAAGTAGGATTAGTACTTGGTACAACCCCTCGTTTGCGTCGTGGCTACGCCAATCCGTATTTTACGCATCGGATAAATGCAGCAGTCGATTTGTATCAAAAAGGTAAAGTACGTCACTTGATTTTGAGTGGTGACAATAGCAAAAAGGAATACAACGAACCGCAGGAAATGCTGGATGCCTTAGTGAAAAAGGGTATTCCAATAGAAAAGATGACCTTGGATTATGCGGGTTTCCGTACTTTGGACTCCGTAGTTCGCAGTAAAGCAGTTTTCCAACAAGATAAAATTTTGATTATTTCGCAAGGTTTTCATACGCCGCGTGCGCTCTTTATTGCCAATCGTTTTGACATTGCAGCGACGGCGTATAATGCCAAACAAGTTTATCGAACGCGTTGGTCAAAAGTAAAAACACGAGAATACATCGCACGTTGTTTAGCCGTTTTAGATTTATATATTCTAGGACGAGAGCCGAAATTTTACGGCAAAAAAATTAATATCGAATAATAAGTAGGTTGATGTTATAAAAAGGATTAGAAGTTTCACAAGTGGTTGAATATCAATATACTGTGAAGTTTGTCTTCTCTCAGATTCATCGGTCTCTTTTCTGTCCTCTCATTTACATAAACCACTGGTTATCAACAATCTATATTATGAAAAAAAGAATGAATATTGCTGCGGGCAATTGGAAAATGAATAAAAACTACGAAGAAGGTCGCGATTTGGCACTTAGCGTAGTAGAACATCTGACTACCAATAATGCGTTGGTAATCATGGCAACGCCCTTTATTCACTTGAAGGCAGTTAGCAATATTATCAATGGCGTTTCTAATGTTAAATTAGCTGCTCAAAACTGTCACCAAGCTGCGAAGGGCGCATTTACAGGTGCTATTTCCGTAGATATGCTGAAATCGGTGGGCGTTGATTATGTTATTTTGGGGCATAGCGAACGCCGCGAATATTTCAATGAAACGGATGAATTATTAGCAGAAAAAGTAAATGCGGTTTTAGCAGGTGATTTATTACCGATCTTTTGCTGTGGCGAATCATTAGATATTCGTGAAAGCGGCAAACACGTCGAACATGTAAAAACACAGATTTCAAATAGTCTATTTCATCTGTCCGCAGAAGATTTTTCTAAAATTGTAATCGCTTACGAACCGATTTGGGCGATTGGAACAGGCGTAACTGCTTCTCCCGAACAGGCGCAGGACATGCACGCTGCGATTCGCAATTTATTAAAAGAAAAGTACGGCGAGGAAGTTGCCGAAGGTACTTCTATTCTCTACGGTGGTAGTGTAAAACCTG
>JBGCES010001018.1:0-1577 GCA_045106545.1 Saprospiraceae bacterium | reverse complement strand
TGCGCTCTACTGGAACGACTTTTTAAATATTGCTAAAGGCGCAGGTTTTGGCGACCCGCGTGCGGTGGAAGACAAGCCCATAACCATCGAAAACGAAGCCCTCGAACGCTTGGTCGGCGATATTCAATTCTACTCCGTCACTTATCGCCTCATGAAAATCGACGGCTTAGAATCCGACTGCGAAGACTACGGACAAGCGGTTGCCTATCGCGGTGGCATTCCCGAAAATGACGGCGCGTTTGCGCTGGACGATCACCACTATTTTCCGAAAGGGAAAGTCATGACCGTTTGTGGCAATACCTATCGGATGTTGAATGATACGCGCTTCGCGCCCTACTTTGACTTTTATGGGACGTGGGATACGCATTTTGGGATTTTTGAAGGGTGTGGGGGGAATATGCCGTTTTCGGAGCAGAGTGGAAGTGAGGCTGGGAGTTGTTGTTAAAATAACGAATAGCAGCGAAATTATTTGAGTAAAAGCAGTTTGCTTTTTTGCAAAAATGGCTATCCAAATTTGAAATGGATAGCCGTTTTTATTGGAGTTACAACTTTATTAAGTTGAGCCAACAAGTGTATAATTTCTACGAAAATGCTTAGCAAATCTATTCTTAAATCAGTAAATTCGCCCATCCATAAGTTTAAAATCCACTACTCTACTATGTCAAAACTACCCGTCGATCAACTTCCTATCTTACCCGATCTACAAATCTACCTAGAGTATTGTGCTAAAAACAAACCCAAAGTCACTAAATCTCGCGGTCACCTCAATCGTAAAAGTTTATACGAACTCAATCAGCAGATTCATTTTAAACAGGAGGATGCACACACTAAGAGTGACCAACCTACTTATGTGGCACTGACTTTTTACTACTATCTCTCCATCTATGGCAAATTGCTAGAATTCGATTATTCTAAAAAGACGGCAACCACCCTAAAAGTGGGAGAAAACTATCAAACTTTTACACAACTCTCCTCGACGGCGCAATATTTTTATTTACTAAAAACGTATTGGCTATATTGTAATTGGGAAGAAATACTACCGAAAGACCACGGAAGAATCTTTTCGCGTAACATGGATGATTTCATTCAAATGGTTGCTACTCAGCCTGTAGGTAAACCCATTATTTACTCTGAACTTAGCAAGTACGGTATCTTTGTCTGGGGATTTAATGCGCATCATTTTTATTGGCAATATTTGGGTTGGCTTTCCAATGTTGATTGGGAAAAAAAAGACGGGTTTTATCGGTTTGAAGGTCTGACAACCAATAAATTAGGCAAGGCATTACTATCAGTCTTAGTTTCTAAATCACCGTACTCGAAATGGAACGAAACTGCTGCGGCGGATACTTATGCTATCGATCCTTTTGAAATAATATTTGGCGAAAAAGAGAAAGAGGAGGAAGAGAAATTATTTGAATTACCACTTCCAGAGGATTTCCTCGAAATGTCTGAGGTAGAGCGTGATTCAATCGTTCAAGCGTTATTTGAGCATATGCAAAAATTAGTTGGTGAGCGAATTGACATCACAGCGTTTATACAGAAAATGAAAACGCAAGGTGAACAAGGCATACTGACCC
>JBGCES010001017.1:0-11070 GCA_045106545.1 Saprospiraceae bacterium | reverse complement strand
AGCTAAACACCTGAAATAGACACTACTATTTCAAGATTGTTCGCACACTAACATGAAACACGAAAACAGGATACAAAATTGATTTCACACGTCGATTTTACATCCACCTGTTCCTACCTTACTTATTGATAACTGAACTTTTTTGTCAATACTTTACCTTTTTTCAGATTCTACATCTTACATAGTTGAACATTGGACAACTATTAGCGGCTAGGCTTCATTTTGAGCAACTAGTTGTACTTTATATTGTTTCAACTCCTTTTCTGTTCATTATAATCCATTATTTTTTTTAAGGCTATCTATTGAGTTTTAATCAGGCAAAATTTATGTCGTCCATCGATATAAAATTGTCCTGTGTGCACTCATGGATAATCTACCTATTGGTCTTTATACCTAAGTAGTTTATTTATGGACATTCCTATGTCCCTATGTTTTCTATGGTAACAGGTATGAACAGAATTGCTATGTAAAAAATTATCTGCTGATTTATAAAGTATTCACAAAAAAACACTGAGACAAAAGATTCATTAAAAAATACTGAAGGTGATCGCAATGCATTACAGCCTTTGACAATTACTCACACACACGCCATGAAAGTTGTACAATCGCCATTTTAGTAATGGGATTTACAGCATATGTAGTCATTATAATCCTTCAACAAATTTTTTATCCCATGTCTAGAAATATTACACCCTCTAATTACTCTTACGAAGATGATCGCGTAAGTACATTTTTTGCCCTCTTGCTATTTCTGGTTAGTATAGGAGCATTGTATATGGTTTGTGCTAACTTTTCAACACAGCCATCCAGCAGTGCAACATCCAGCAACTATCAGCAACCTAAGCAAGAGCAAAAAAGTGAATTTCTGCTGAGTCGTGGTACAGAAAGTATCAGTACCACATCTGCGGAACCTAAATTGGTCAATACTGCATCACGCAGCTTGTCCGTAAACGGCTTCACAGAAGTAGGAGAACAAATTAGATTTACCATCGAACACTTCTCTCCCGAAGCAAAATATCACATTGATTTTGGCGACGGCAGACTGCATGAAGTGACCCAGCAAGATGTTATTCATTCTTATCGTCATCCAAATACGTACCACGTGAAAGTACAAATGGAATACGCCGGTCAGGTAAAAACGATAAGCAAGAAGACATTAAGCATTTACCCCGCTATCGAAATGAAGGCAAGTATTGCCGAAACAGAATTTTAACCAAATAGTACATTGAGTACCCACACACTTTACTTTAAACAAATCTAGAAATACGAAGAAGAATTTTTACAATTAAATACAGTGACGGTTTTCCCTCACACATTGATACACTACAATCGCTAAAGCCACGCTCCACTCCGATGGGCGTGGCTTTTATCTTTCTAAGTTTTACCCTCCAATAAAATTCTTTTTATCTTCGACGAAAAAAATCGTCATGCGCTTATTAAAAAATGTATTTATCGGAATAATCGCCGTCTGCTTTATCCTATTTTTAGGATTGAACTGGTATTTTTCTAATCTAATTCTTACGCCCAATAGTTCGATAGAACGAACCGAATCTCGCATTGAAGAACAATGGGGTAGTACTCTAGAAAAAATGCTCGCGCCCCTCCCCTCGCCTACCGATTTTCAAATAGTGGGCTATGAAGATGTCCCTATCACAGGTAAATACTTTCAACAAGCTGGTGACTCTGCTCAGTGTGCCGTTATTTTTGCACATGGCTGGACGAGCACTTGGGCAGGTATGCTCAAATATGCTACTATTTTCAATGAATGTGGCTGCGATTTAGTACTGTATAATCATCGATCGCACGGGACGAGTGGTAATGCCCCTCCAACCGCAGGCATTCACGAAAAAGAAGATTTATTACGCTTAACGGATTGGGTACAGCAAGAGCATGGCTATGGTTTACACCAAATCGGCTGGGTAGGTGCCTCTTGGGGCGCAGCAGCGGTTTTGCAGGCAGGAGCGGCGGATAAAGATGTGGCTTTTATTCTCGCAGACGCGCCTTTTCAAGATTGGTACACTGCCATTTTTGAACGAGCGATCCGCGATTATGGGCAACCTATTGAGTATTTGGCAGGCAGTGTAATGACGACCGTTGGTTTTCGCGCAGGTGTTGATACGGAACAAGCAAGCCCATTAAACGCCACCAAAAATATAGTTGAACCCGTCTTACTCATTCACTCGCAGGGCGACCGCCAAACCAACTCGCAGCAATCCGTCAATATTGCTAAAAATTTGAATACACAATCAGAATTTCATCACCTTGATTGGGGTGGCGATCATACGGCAGATGTGCGAATTAATAAAGAACGGTATGCCAATTTAGTGTATCAATTTTTGGATAAAAAAGTGAACGGGTTCGCGCGTTGTCGATAACGTACCTAACGATAAGATTTACTAAATTTTAAAAATTTAGCAAATCTCCCATTTCACTAATCTACTGATTATCAAAACCTTACCTTCTATGAAATCTATGTACTTTTATAGTTTCTGCGCCGCTATTTTAATCCTTTTTGTCCAATGTGGCAACGATTCTTCTTCCACAGATACCAATCGCCGTCCCAATATTTTACTGATTACGACACCCGAATTGGGCTATTCCGACTTAGGTTGTTTTGGTAGTGAAATTGCTACGCCGAACTTGGATCAACTAGCAAGCGAAGGGCAGGTTTTTGGTGGTTTTCGAGCGGGTATCAACGAGGTACAAGGAGCACGAATGCTAATTACCGGAAATTATAATAATCCGAATTCAAACTTAGTATTCACCAAAACAATGGCTGATAGTAATTATCATTTAATTACGCTAAATATAACCGACCCTGAATCGAAGGTTTCGAGCACTGGTTTTGGAAATGAACATGAGCATTCTCAGATTATGGCACCCACTTGGAGTAAATTTACCAGTGATTTCATTGCGTCTTTGGAAAGAAAACCACAAGACAAAACCTTTTTCGGATGGATCACTTTCCCTATCTCAAAGGAAGTTGATACACGTAGTTTGGAAATTCAAAAACCACATTACACTGACATTTCTGCTCAGCAATTGCAACAACTCCGCTTCCAAAGGCTTTTAGATAAAAAAATTATTGACCCGTTTACCAAATTATCAGAACAGAATAATTTTATTGAGCAAACAGAGGAAGGTAGACTATACATGGAAAATTACGCAAAAGACATTGAAAACTGGGATGCAGAAATTGGCCGTTTATTAGCATATCTAAAAGAAAAAGATGAAATGGCTAATACAACGATTTTTGTATTTGGTGAGAGTGGAGTAAGCAGTGGTAACACGACTGGAACAAATTTATCCAAAAACTGGCAAATCGCCACCGCCGCCCACCTCGGCGTAGGCATCACCCTCGAAGGCAATCTCGCTACCCCACTCATTATCAGCGGTAAAGGCATTGAAAAAAGTAGTAAAGTTCCTACTGCCATTATCACCCTACCCGACGTAACGGAAACCATTTTAGCTGCCGCAGATTTACCCCCTTTAGATACCGTAGGGCGTTCCATTTTTCCTATTTTAAAAGGCAAACGCGAATTTATTCACGGCGAGAAGGAATATATTTTAATCGAAAAAGACGGTCATATTGCACTCCGGCAAGGCGAATGGAAACTCGTCAGTTTTGGAAAAACGGCTACTAAAGAAGACTTCAAATTATATAATCTTCTCGGCGATCCTGGTGAGCGCAACGACCTTTCTAGTGCCTACCCTGCTCGTAAAAAACGCATGATGAAATATTATAACAGTCAACAAGATTAAAAATACGGGAAAAACCATCTTTAGTAACGATGAAATAATAAGTACCTCAATTTAGACGAATTAGTTTTGTTCTCAGTTTTCTTTTAAAAGAAGGAGTATTGTTGATACGCCGCCTGCCCCGACGCTTGTCTCGGGGACTGATTTTAAAATGAAAATGGGGACAAAAAGCCTGTCCCTGCCCGCCCCGAATTTATTTCGGGGAACTCGATTCGGGGGAACCGTCCAAATGATGGAGTTATTGTTTTATCGTTACTAAATATTAAAAAAAATAACTTCCCTTTTGAGTTTTTTAAAAAAACAGCTCATTTAAGTGTCGAAATCCTTATTTTTGCGGCAAATTTTAATAACGCTGGTAACAAAATTACATTTGCGTAGTTATTAATAAAATGTGTAAATAGTAGCTGTATAAATCAAATGTTTTAAAGCGCTACCTTTTACTTGAATATAAGTTCTAATCTTTTCACCAATTTAATAGCAATTCACTTGAATTGCGACTGTTCAATGAATGATGTGCAATGAATTACACATTACACATTAAGCATTACACATTAAAATTAAGCACATGAGTAAAGTAACCGTAGTCGGCGCAGGTAACGTAGGCGCAACGGTGGCAAACGTACTAGCCCACAAAGACATTGTAAAAGAAGTTGTTTTATTAGACTTGAAAGGCGATATGGCGCGTGGAAAAGCGTTGGATAGCTGGCAACAAGCGCCCATCGATTACTACAGCACCGCACTGAAAGGGACAGATGATTATAAAGATACAGCTGGTTCAGATATCGTGGTAATCACCGCTGGTATTCCACGTAAGCCTGGTATGTCTCGTGATGATTTGATTTCGACTAACGCAAAAATTGTAAATTCCGTTACGACTCAGATCATGAAACACTCTGATAATCCAATTATCATTGTCGTTTCTAATCCATTGGATGTAATGACTTACGCTGCGCACCAAGCATCTGGTTTGGACGCAAGTCGCGTATTCGGTATGGCAGGTATTTTGGATACAGCGCGTTACCGTGCATTTTTAGCTACGGAATTAGAAGTATCGCCTAAAGATTTACAAGCCGTATTGATGGGTGGTCATGGTGATACGATGGTGCCACTACCTCGTTATACGACGGTTGCAGGTATTCCGGTAACGGAAATGATCGACAGTGATAAATTAGACGCTATCGTAGCGCGCACGAAGAAAGGTGGTGGAGAGTTAGTAAAATTGATGGGTACTTCGGCTTGGTACGCACCTGGTGCTGCTGCTGCGCAAATGGTGGAATCTATCGTAAAAGATGAAAACCGCATCTTCCCTTGTTGTGCAATGCTAAACGGCGAGTACGGCTTGAAAAATATTTTCTTAGGCGTTCCAGTTAAATTAGGTAAAAACGGTATCGAAAAAGTACTGGAATTACAATTGAACGAGGACGAAATGGCATTATTAAACACCTCTGCGGATCACGTAAACGCAGTAATGGATGTTTATAAGAAAATGGATATTTAGGAAGTTGGTAGTATTTAAGTTGATAGTTTGTAGTTGCCATTCGTTATCAGCAGCTTACAATTATTTTTAAATATAAATACATCAATTTACTAAAATATAAAGCCGAGGTTGCAGTTTTGCAATCTCGGCTTTTTTGTTTTTAGGCGGTTGTTAGACCCTACCCCTTCAACCAATCAAAGTCCGTTCCCATCAATAAAATATACACTCCACTCGCTATCAAAGGCGTAATGACCGAAATTGCCATAATATAAAAATACAATCGCGGCACCTTCGACCGATCCAACCACTCGGCAATCAACGCAATAAGAAAAATAAACAAACTAATCAACGCAAAAGTGACACTCAACATAAATCCAACGTAATCGTCCCAAAGCCAGAGCGCAAGGAAAATGATAAACTCGATAAAGAAAGCAATTAGTACTGGCATGATATACGATTCTATTTGTGGGAATAATAAACGTTGGTCTAAACTACAAAGCTAGTTTTCTGCGTTTTAAATAAAGAAAAATTACTACCTTTCTATTCTAATTCTCTACTAAAATATAAAGCAACATGAAAAAAATTTGGCTGTTGGTACTTCCTTTAATAATTCCTAATTTACTTATTGCTCAAATTGAACAGTATAGCAAAAAAGATTTGCTCCGTTGCGTAGCATTAATCATTGAGCAACCTCGTTTACAAAGTGCCTTTGAAAAGGATTTCAATTACCAAAATGATTTTAATGTCACTTTGAGAGAAAAACGAATTAATTCCAATCGAATCGTACAATATCAACCCATGCAATTACTATTAGAGCAAATTGATCAGACGGACTTAAATACGATTGATAATCGATTTTATTTAATCAGAGAGCGTACCAATTTACGAGATCCCAACGAAGAACACTGGACTGCTGACAACCAACGTCGAAATATTGGTTTCACTTTTGAATACGATGAAGATATCGATGTTTTTAAAATAAGGATAGGCTTACAAAAATTAGTGAATCCAAATCGTTCGATCGGCTATTCCGGTCATTTTCAATTTAAATTGGATAATGGTAATTGGAAAATTATTTCCGACAAGCTATTAATCTTATAAGTCCAAAGTTTCAACGCGCATACATTGCAATTCAGAACCTTACGCATTTGACTAATCATTTTGACAATAATGAAAATGAAAAAAATCTTATTTTTACTACTTACCGTTTCATTGACCAAAGTCGCTTCCGCGCAAATCGAACAATACACCAAAGATGATATTTTGGATTGTTTGGAACTGATTTTGGAACATCCAATTGTGGAAGACGCACTACAACGGGATATGGATTATCAGGATGAATTTGATTTAAGATTGCGCGATGAATATGTGCGCTTCAATCCTGTACGCAAACTACTCCAAGATATTGACCAAATAGATATAAGTGACCTCAATGATCGATTGTACTTGACGCGTCAAGAGATCAATCGGAATCGACGGGATTGGACTAGTGATAATCAACGCCGCAACCTAAGTTTCCTGGTACGTTATGATGATGTAACTGATGCCTTTAGCTTTATGATTTCTGCCGAACGCAAGATCGATGAACGGCAAAGAGTAATTTACAATGGTAGCTTTTTCTTAGAGCGTTTTAACGAAGATTGGGAAATCACTGCTGACAAAGTAGCGAAATCTCAACAACCCAATTAATTGATTATCAATATTTTAAGACAATAATATTGTTTAATGAAAAGCCCAAAGCCAAGTCGTTTCAAAATTATAAATTGGCTCAAAACGCACCCGCGTCTTTCTTTAGGTACAGTGGCAATACTCTTTTTATTCTACTGGTTTTCTCTACCCCAACCTCTTTTTCAAGATCCCATTTCCCCCATCCTTACGGATAGAAATGATAATCTACTCGGTGCACGGATCGCTACAGATGGACAGTGGCGATTTCCTACTCAAGACAGTATTCCTACCAAATTTATTACGGCAATTACCGAATTTGAAGATCGCCGTTTTTTCTACCATCCAGGTATCGACCCAGTCGGTATTGGTCGCGCAATCATACAGAATATTCGCAATGGAAAAGTGGTGAGTGGCGGCAGTACGCTCACTATGCAGGTGATTCGCTTAGCGCAAAAAACGAAGTCGCGATCACTCATACAAAAACTGAAAGAAACCATCCTCGCTACTCGTCTGGAGTTGAGCTATTCTAAACAAGAGATTATCAACTTATACGCTGCAAATGCGCCTTTTGGTGGAAATGTCGTCGGATTGGATGCAGCAGCGTGGCGATATTACGCCAAAAGAGCAGATTTACTGTCGTGGGGCGAGGCGACGACGCTTGCGGTCTTACCCAATGCGCCCGCATTAATTCATCCAGGGCGAAATCGAGCCGCCTTATTAGCAAAACGTAATCGGCTACTTGACCGACTGCAAACAAATGGACAGTTAGATTCTTTGACTTGCGCACTAGCGAAGGAAGAACCTTTGCCTGCCAAGCCGTTGCCGCTACCGCGACTTGCTCCGCATTTACTTGATCGTTGGAGCGCAGACATCGTCGATAGAAAAGATATACAGACAAAAATGTCTGCCCTCCAAAAACGCTCTACCATCAATCGCAATGTACAGCGACAAGTTACTCAGGTTTTACAACGTCAGTTGCGCAACTTAAAGGACAATGATATTCATAATACCGCTGCATTAGTGCTAGATGTAGAACGTAACGAAGTGGTTGCCTACGTCGGAAATGTTTTAGGAACGGGCGCAGCCCACGGCGAACAAGTAGATGTCATCAAAGCAGCCCGTAGTACGGGTAGTATTTTAAAACCATTGTTGTATGCACTTACTTTGCAAGAAGGTCTGATTACGCCCCAAACTTTATTGCCCGATATTCCAACTACTTTGAGTGGTTATCGCCCTGAAAATTATTACGAAAAATTTGATGGCGTCGTCACCGCCAAACGGACGTTAACGCGTTCGTTGAATGTACCAATGGTTTATCTTTTACAGCGCTACGGCTTAGAAAAATTTCATTGGGAGTTACAACAATTGAAGTTTTCAACCATCAATAAACCGCCAGCGCATTATGGATTACCGCTGGTTTTAGGTGGCGCAGAAGCTACTTTATGGGACATTACCAATGTTTATGCTGGCATGACCCGTACCCTCAATCACTTTCAACCAAACAGCGGTCAGTACGATCCTCGCGATTGGCAGCAAGCCAGCTATTTTATTGATAATCAAAGTATTGAACAAGCAGAAGATTTGCAAAATACACCCGTTAGATTATCCGCTGCGGCTATTTATCAGACTTTTCAAGCGATGCAGGAATTGGAGCGACCAAATTCGGAAGGAGAATGGCGACGTTTCCAAAATAGAGATGGAATTGCATGGAAAACGGGAACAAGTTTTGGTTTCCGAGATGCGTGGGCAGTCGGAGTCAATTCGCGTTTTGTTGTTGGGGTCTGGGCTGGAAATGCAGATGGAGAAGGTCGTCCAGGACTGGTAGGCGTTCGCGCAGCAGCGCCTATTTTATTTGATATTTTCCAACTCTTACCTACGGCAGAAGCATTTCAGCCACCTTACGATGAAATGGTAGAATTAGCGGTCTGTAAAAATAGCGGTCTGCGCCCTTCTGAACTCTGTCCTACCGATACGATCTGGGCGACAACTAGCGCACAAAAAGTAGAATTATGTACCTATCATCAACGAGTACACCTAGATTCAACTGGTCGCTTTCAAGTACATGCCGATTGCGAAAGCCCTAGCAAAATGCAGCACCGTGGCTGGTTCGTATTGCCGCCCGTAGAAGCACATTATTACCAAGCTAAAAATCCGACCTATGCCCCACTCCCACCCTATCGCACCGACTGTGAGACCGTAAGTACGAATGCGAATCAAAGCATGCAATTGATTTATCCAAAATATACTGCTCAGATTTATGTCCCTGTTGACTTGGATGGTCAACGAAGTCGTACTGTTTTTAAAGTTGCTCATCGGCAAAACGCAGCAACCATTTTCTGGCATTTAGATGATGAATATCTAGGTGAAACGCAATATTTCCATGAAATGGAACTGCAACCTGCGACAGGAAAGCATCGATTAACTTTGGTAGATGAAAAAGGGAATCGAATCGAACAGGAATTTACGATTGTAAATTAGGAGAGGACAGACATTCGTGTCTGTCGAGTTGCTCACGTTGTCAGACAGACAGGAATGTCTGTCCTTAAATAGGGGCATAAAAAAACTCCTACGTCCTAGGGAGGCAAGGCGGATGTAGGAGCACTAAACATACTATGAGAAAACTACACGATTGCAATATACAAGGAATAATCTGCCTAAATAGGTGCAATTAGGCAGTGGGCGACTTGGGAAGGAATGTGGTCATTTCTGATTAGAAATCGGTTATTGGTAAATAGCAAAAAAAGCCAATTAAACTCCATTTTAAGGTTTTATCTTCTGAAAAACAGATTATTATAAAATATAATTTATCATATTATATAATATTATTTATAATAAAATGACTTAGCTAGAGATTGATAAACTTAGAATTCTATTTCTGGAGAAGAAGAAAGTAAGTGATAAGTTAAAACATAATACTGGTTGTAATAAGAAAGGAGAGTTGATTGCAAAAAAAATTCCTACACCAAGAAGGGAAGAAAGGTGTAGGAAAATTAAACATACTATGAGAAAACTTACTACAAAGATAATCATGTAATACAGTAAAAAAAGCGAATATTATACGTTGGTATAGATAAAGCGGTAAACGGGCGGATTATGGCTGTGAGTGGATAGATTGAATTAAGAAACGGGATTACAGCTCTAAAGTAGAACCGCAGTTGTATTTTAGGTAAGAAAAAGCGATTGTATAAATATATCTTTCAAATAGATATGTTTATTAATTATTCTCTCTCTAGTCTATTTGTAGTTAAAACGCGGTAGGATGAAAAAAAAAGTTCCTGCACCCCAGGAGGGAACGCGGTGCAGGAAAATTAAACAAACATACTATGAGAAAACGTTCGCAATATATATGTATTTTTTTAAATATTAAAATTTAATTATTAAAACTGTATGTAAATCAGTTCAAAAGGGATATTTTTTTTATTAAACGGTCGTTTTTGCGAGAATTAGGTAGGAAATTGTTTTGAAAACAATTATTTGTAGATAGGTAGTTATGACAAAAGTTACAAATTCTAATACTTTTGAGTTGCCTTAGAATTAAAGAACAATGCTTTTGCTAATTGATTTTTTAGGATCCCCTATTTCAGTTGAATTTCTACAATAGGAATCAAAATTTCAACACGTGTTCCCGTTGGGACATTTTCGGAATCAACTAAGTCAATAATTTTTACGTAAGTATTTTTCTTCTTCTCTTCTATTAGTAGTTCAGGACTGTCTTCATTAATTGACAGCACATCAAGGTGATTATTTTTATCCAGATTGTGAAGAATTTCAAGTCGTCGTTCCGTAATGCTCGTTCCTTTACTTCGGTGATTGTTATAACGCGGATCTTTGTCTTGTAGCTGAGCCGTTTTTCGTCGACCAATTCCATTATCTTCTACCGTACAGAGAATAGTATGCTCATTAGCGAGTGTAAAGTGGACTTTCACCAATCCCTGTTTTTTAGTACGCAATCCGTGTTCGATCGAGTTCTCTACGTATGGTTGAACGATCATCGTGGGTACGCCCATAATATCTTCCTCGATTTCTTCGCAGACCTTAATTTCATACTGTAACCGATCTTCGAAACGCAGCTTAGCATTGATCGTCAAATAATCCTCCAGAAAGCCAATTTCATCTTCCAAAGAGATAATTTCTAAATCCGAATATTCCAGACTCTGCAGCATCAA
>JBGCES010001016.1:0-8299 GCA_045106545.1 Saprospiraceae bacterium | reverse complement strand
ATAATCATGTAAAATTTCTTCTCTATTTCCTTTTACCCTTCACTTAAATTTTTCAAAACTATGTTCAAAAATCTTACCCTCTTAACTTTAATATGCAGCTTGTTCCTTTTCGCTTGTGGCGACGCTGGTCAATCTACAGCTGAACAGTCCGACAACATGGGACAATTCGCGGACGATAAAGAGTTTAAAGACGCACACGAAAAACCTACCGCAACAACAGTAGCTGGCAAGGGCGAAATAATCGAATTTGCTACACCCGATGGTCAAAAAGCAACAGCTTACACGATTACGCCCGAAGAGCCAAGTAATAAATATCTAATGGTCATCCACGAATGGTATGGACTAAACGATCACATTAAAAATGAAGCACAACGACTATTTGATAGCCTAGAAAATGTCAACGTCATGGCGTTAGATATTTATGATGGAAAAGTAGCGGATAACCCTGATGATGCGGGCAAATATATGCAAGCCATCAAGGAAGAACGCGCTCAAGCTATCGTGGATGGTGCAATCACTCACGCGGGCGAAGATGCCGAAATCGGCACAATTGGCTGGTGCTTCGGCGGCGGCTGGTCACTGAAAACGTCCATTGCCGCAGGCGACAAAGCCAAAGCTTGTGTGATTTATTACGGGATGCCTGTTCAAACAGCTGATAAACTCGTTCCACTGGAAGCGCCGATTGTTTTTATTCATCCGACGAAAGACAAATGGATTAATGAAGAAGTCGTCAGTAATTTTAAAAAATTGACGGATGCAACGGGCAAAGAGATGGAAGTTTATACCTTTGAAGCGGATCATGCTTTCGCCAATCCGAGTAGTCCAAGGTATCAGGCAGAGGCAGCGCAAGAAGCGAATGAAATTGCCTTGGAATTTCTATCCGAAAATCTTTAATTAATGTGTAATGGATAATGTGTAATGTGTAATTCTACGACGGATTTGCATTACACATTAGGCATTATACATTACACATTAAAAATATGGCTTTCAATAAAAATACCAGTCGAAAAGGACAGTCTAACTTTATTCCGAAGAAGCAAAAATCGGTAAAAAAAGAGTTGGAAGAAAAGCAAAAAAAACGCGCTAAACCAACCGAAAAGGTAAAAGAAAAATCGCGTTTTAAAAAGAAACCTGCTACAAAAAAAACGGCTAAACCTAAACCGACGACCGAAGCAGAAATCATCGGTATGCGATTGAATAAATTTGTCGCCCGCGCAGGTATTTGTTCGCGTCGTCAAGCAGCCGATTATGTCAAAGCAGGTTTAGTAAAGGTGAATGAGGAGGTTGAGAAAAATCCTGCCTACCAAATTCAACACGGTGATATTGTATTTTATAAAGATAAGCCGATTCGTCCGCAGATGAAGAAGGTCTATTTATTAATGAATAAACCGAAAAATACCATCACGACGCTGAGTGACGATCGCGGTCGTAAGACGGTCATGGATTTAGTCGCTGGAAAAGTGGAAGAACGCATTTTTCCAGTTGGTCGCTTAGATCGCGCAACGACGGGTTTATTATTGCTAACGAACGATGGCGATTTGGCTAAAAAATTAAGCCATCCGAGTCATGGTATTCGTAAAGTTTATCACGTCACAACGGATAAACCCGTCATTAAAGCAGACTTAGCTAAAATTCGGGCGGGTTTGAAATTAGAGGATGGCGAGGTGTTCGTGGATGCAGTCAATTATGTACAAAACTCGCCTCGAAATGAAGTCGGCATCATCGTTCACGTTGGACGAAATCGGATTGTACGACGAATTTTTGAACACCTTGGTTATGAGGTAAAAAAGTTGGATCGAACGGCTTACGGGACGTTAACGAAGAAGGATTTGCCGCGTGGATTTTTTCGAGATTTGACGGAGCAGGAGGTGATTACGTTGAAGCATTTGGGGTAATCTATCTAACCAATCCCCCCGTAATCCTTACCAACTCCGTTTCCGTATTTCTCAAATTAAAAATTGCATTCAGTCGCGCCTGCGCAGAGTTAACGTAATTCAATTGAATCGTCCGATAATCAAACGAATTAATCAATCCGCCGCGAAAGCGTTCTTCGGCGATTTCAA
Source organism: Saprospiraceae bacterium (assembly GCA_045106545.1). Lineage (GTDB taxonomy): Bacteria > Bacteroidota > Bacteroidia > Chitinophagales > Saprospiraceae > JBGCES01. The sequence goes on along the minus strand of JBGCES010001016.1, from coordinate 6,236 downwards.
TATTACGCTGAGCATTATCGATGCGCAGTTGAGTAAGATCGAGCAAACGTTTTTGGTTATTGTAGGTAGCTAAAGTATTGGCGAGTTGGTTATTGGCGTTGCGTTTAAACGCTTCGATATTGAGTTCTGCGATTTCTTCTTCTACTTGCGCATTTTGGAGTTGCTTATTGCGCACACCGCCATCAAATATGGTGTAGGACGCGGTGAAATTCAAACCTCCGTTAAACGTTTTGGCAGTAATGCCATCAAAATTAATTTCGCGTCCGTCGTTTGCCGTTCCCGTTCCATTGTTCAAATTAACATTATAAGTCGTATTCGCGCCGACGCTCAATTGCGGATACATCGCACTCTTTTGAATATTGGAATTGATCTGAGCGAGTTCCTGATTTACGCGTAGTACTTGCAAATTTTGGTTGCGATTCAACATCTGTTCTTGCAATTCTTCGTAAGTGTAATCACGCGCTGCAAAAACCAATTGATCGGTTAGCGTATAATTCTGACTCATTTCGTCCACGCCCATCGCTAGATTCAAATTTAAGAATGCCGTTTCTATCGAATTTAATTGTATCAATAAACTCGTCGAATCATTCAAATACGCATCTTGTGTTTGCAATACATCAAACGTTCCCGCCTGTCCAAATTCCTTGCGCACTTCCTGATATGCTACGCGATCATTTGATAATTCTAATACCTCGCGCAGCACGCTCAATTGCTCCTGCTGAATTAATACATTATAATAAGCTAAAATCACGGACTGTACCGTATTCTCCACCGTCAACATCGCATTTTTACGTTGCAAACGTTCGATTCCACCTAATTGATCTTTCGTAAAACGAATCCGATAGCCATCGAATAAAGTCCAATTCGCACTCAATCCTGGCGTTACACCCAGTCCCGTCGTATTCAAAGAAGTAAAGAAAGAGGCAGGATTATTTTGGTTGGTATAAGTGGCTTGTCCATTCAGATTCGCGGATACGCGCGGCGTCTTTCCTGCTACTGCCCAGTCATTATTATTTTCCGCAATTTGAATATTGCGCTGGTCAATTTGAATCTGATAATTGTTCTCAATTCCACGTACAATCGCTTCTTCCAGACTTAGATTTTCTTGTGCGAAAGCAGCAAAGGTGAATAGAAATAGGAACAGTTGGGTGATGAAGATTTTCATGAAATGTAGTGTAAAAATGGTGTAAACGTAGTCGTAAAAGTTGTTCAAAAGTTGTCGCGCTATACTTGCACGACATTTACACTACTTCTAAACGACTTTTATAACCACTTTTTCAAACAAACTTCTTCTCAAAAACATACCGCTTCAAATAAAAATTATAAAAGAAGACCGTGCCTGTAGCGATAATTTTCGCCGCGATAGGTAGTTCTTGAAAAAAAGCGTATTGGTTTAAAATATAAATAATCAAAGTGCTCAATGCCAATCCGCCGATGGAAACGAGCAACGAACCGAGAAACGCCGTCGAGACTTTGCGTTGCAAATCAAAAATAAATCGCCGCTGCAAGATGAAGTTAATTACCATGCCGCAGGAATAGGAAATTACGTTCGCGATGACCGCAGTAGTCGCATATTTTTCTAAAAAATAAAATAGCGTCATGTCCACTACAGTGGCAACGGAACCCGTTAGAGCGAACTTGGCTTTCATCCAAATTAGTTCGCGCGCTTTGGCTAGAAAATCTTTCATCACGCAAAGAACGGGCAAAAAATGATGAATGATGAATGATGAATGATGAATTTTGCGACGCCGTCCACCGTCCGCCGTCTACCGTCTACCGTTTTCTTTAAAAAACTCCCGTATTTCCAGCCAATTATTCACCCGCGTAAAACGATTATCGTTGATATTATGCGTTGCTGTATAAAGCAATCCTTTACCATCGAACTCGACCAAGTTTTTTACATGGTCATCGATCATATAATCGGCACGGATGATTCTTTTGCTTCCGCAAAACACGATATTTTTCCAAGGAATAAATGGAAAATGTTGCTGCGCCCAATCGCGTTTATCTTCTAAGGAATTACGAAATTCCATTGCCGCACTAACGAAGAATATTTCATAATCCTGCTGCAATTCTTTTAGCACTTCTTGGCTATTTTCCATCACGGGTAAATCCGCGAAAAAGCCTTTGTCATACAACACATCGCGCAATTCAGTAGCACCTTCGATTTCGTACAGCTTTTTGCCCCAGTAATCTTCTTTTACTAATCGTTTACCGTAGCGTTCCGCGTAGATATTTAGAAACTTATCGTAAACGTCTGCTACGACTTCGTCCATGTCGCAGGCGATGATTGGTTTATTTTTCATATTTTTTTCTTTTGGAACGTTCCCGAAGGACATACATTCTTGTCTGTCTATTCACGTGTGTTTTTGACAGACAGGAATGTCTGTCCTCCATTACAACACGTTATTAATCAAACCGACCACAATAATTATCGCAAGTAGCAAGTACCACAAATAACCATAACCACCATCTCCTTCCCCACTCGGCTCTACTGATTCGTAACTAGGCTTTACGCCATTCCAAGCATAAGAGGCATATACTTTAAAACGATTTAAAGCAATTAGAAATGCGGGTAGCAAGACCAAAATCGCAACCGTTACTGCCAGCAGACCAAAGGAAACGGAGGCAGCCATCGGAAGGAGAAATTGCGCTTGCAAACTAGTTTCAGCTAACAGCGGAGCAAGTCCTGCAAATGTGGTTAAGGTGGTTAATAAAATCGGACGAAAACGGCTCGTTCCTGCTTCGTAGATGGCATCCATTTGGGTGTAACCCTCCTTAATTAAATCGTTGTAAGAGGAAACCATCACGAGCGAATCGTTGACCAGAATCCCGACTAAAGCGATAATACCCAAGGCAGAAAATAAACTCATCGGAATACCCATTATCCAGTGCCCCGCAATCACGCCAATCATTCCATAAGGGATAATCAGTAAGACCATAATGGTCTGACCAATCGAACGGAAAGTAATGGCGATACAGAAAAACATCAGCAACAAAATAACTGGACCAGCCAAGGCAATTGAATTCCCTGTTTTCTCTTGTTCGCGATTTTGTCCTTCGTAAACTGCCTGTACGGTTGGATAATCATTCAGCACCTCAGGCACTAATTCGCCTTTGACTAAAGTAGTGACATCACTTACCGAAACATCGTCGTTAGATACATCGGCACTGATTGAAATTTCGCGTTTGCCTTCGAGGTGGCGAATACTAATCACGCCACGATCAATTTCCAGATTAGCAATTTCCGCTAACGGAAATTCACGCCCATCGGCGAAGCGGACGCGCATATCTTGCAGCTTAGTAATATCGGTACGATCGCTTTCATCGTAGCGTACCCAAACGCGCACTTCGTCCTGTCCACGTTGCAGTCGTTGGACTTCGCTACCAAAGAAACCACGACGGACTTGTCCGACAATTTCTTGTAAATTGAGACCGAGATAAAGTGCTTTTTCTTTGAGCGAAATATTGATTTCGCGCAAGCCTTCCTGATTCGTATCAATTATATCTGTCAATTCTGCTAATCCTTTCAATCGCTGTTTGACATCATTCGCTGCTCGATCCAATTCATCGTAATTTTCACCTACAAGTGAGACAGAAACAGGTTTACCAAATGTTCCTACTGCCCCAAAACTCAACACTTCTGCTTCATAAATTAGGGGTGACTCTTCGCGAACCGCGTTAGCAATCTGACGCGCACGTAAATCACCACGTTTTTCACCTTCTAAAATAGTTAAGTTGATCGTACCTTTATTAGGTGCAGCGTTAATCTTTTTCTCAATTCTTAAAATCACATCTTGCTCACCATCTAAATATTCTTCACTCAAGTTTTTATTAGCCCGCAATGCTGCCTGTTCTATTTTATCCAACCACTCACTCGTTATGTTCTCGCGCGTTCCAGAAGGTAATTCTAGCGTAACGGTCACATTATCAGGTTCAATAATGGGAAAGAAAGTAGATTTAACAATCCCGCCGCTGAGTAAGCCGAAACTCATGATTAAAATCCCAGTCAGTAAACCAAAAACCAAAAAGCCATTGCGCATACTAAACCGTAGCACGGGCGCGTACATTTTATCTCGTAGAAAAACCATTAAATTATTCAAGCCGCGTTGTAGGCGATTAGGCTGGCGTTGAGGATTTAAGGCACGTGAATGTGCCGTGTGAGCCGATAAAATAAATGCGCCTTCGACTAAGGAAAATATCAGCGAAAGGATAATCACAATCGACATTTCGTAGAAAATATCTCCCAATCGTCCTTCTATAAAAATGAAGGTACTGAAGGCAATAATCGTCGTTAAAATCGCGGCAAAAACGGCGGGCAAAACTTTCATTGTTCCTTCCAGTGCTGCCTCCATCGGCGGCACTCCTTTTTCGTATTCTTGATAGATACTTTCGGCAATGACAATTCCGTCATCCACCAAAATTCCAATCACTAAAATCATCGCAAAAAGTGAAATAACGTTAATCGTAACGCCCAATAAATATGCACACAAAAACATTCCCGCAAAGGAGATTGGAATGGCTAAAGCTACCCAAAAGGCTAGGCGATAATGTAAAAATATAGCGAGGAGAATAGTTACAATTAAGAAACCTAATACACCATTTTCTACCAATAAATCAATCCGATCGACGAGGTTTTTTGAACCATCACGAATCAATTCTGCTTGTACGATGTCGTTGCGTTCGTTGTATTCCTCCATGTACACTTTCACCTTCTCCACAATATCCAGAATGTCCTCTTCGAGCGTATTTTGTACCGTTACGACGACCGACGGTTTTCCATTCAAATAACTGCGTTGAGGGTTATCTTCCCATTGATCCCGTACATCGGCTACTTCAAATAAGCGAATAACGCTACCGTTGGTATTCGTTTTTAAAACTATATTACGTAAGCCTTCAGCATAGTAATTTTTATTGCGGGCGCGTACCAATAATTCCTCTTCTTCGCCTTTCAATGTTCCACCCGTGATATCCAAATTAGCTACTTGCACAGCACGCGTTGCTTCTTGAAAAGTCAGCCCATAAGCACGCAGATCTTTTTCGCGAAAAGCAATTTCAATTTCTTCATCAGGAAAACCAGATAGTTCCACTTTTGAGAGTCCATCAATGGCCAATAAGTCATCCTCTGCTTCGCGTGCAAAGCGTTTTAAAGTCTTTAAATCTACATCACCTGTAATCGCAAAACTAATCGCAAAACCGAGCGATTCGCGTTTATAAACTACAGGCGGTTCCATACCTACGGGGAAAGAATTAATTTGATCTACCGCGTTTTTCACGTCTTGTAGAATCAAATCCGTATCATATTCGGGTAAGATTTCTACCGTAATTGAACCCAAGTTTTCACTTGATACGGAAGTATAGCGTTCTACCCCAGTCAGCCCTTTTAGATTATCTTCAATTTTGGAAACAATCCCCTCCTCTACTTCTTCAGGCGATGCACCAGGATAGATGGTTTGAATCGTAATAATCCGACTTGGCGTTTCGGGGAAAAATGTTGATTTCATGTTCAACATCCCAAACGCTCCCAATAGAAACAGCCCAAACATCAGAAGATTCGCAGCGATTTCGTTTTTAATAAAATAGTCTATAATACCACGCATGGAAAAAGTTGTTTGAAAGTGGTGTAAAAGTTGTTCGAAGGTGGTTTGAAAGTTGTTTGACGTCGTTTGATATTGTGCGGGACAACATCAAACTATTTCTAACAAAATCGAACTATCTCTAACCATTTTCAACTTTCAGGTCTTACTTTCATACCGTCGTAAGCAGTGCTGAGGTTTTCGCCTAAGATGATAGTTCCATCCTGTAGGCCGCGTAGAATTGCTTTATCTGCTGTAATTTTTACCACATTTACATCCATCAAACTGAGCATACTATCTTGTACAGTATAAATAGCACGTTGATTGACCAGTAGTTCACGTGGAATACGCACGCCTTCACCAATAGAACTTCCTTTGATTTCACCTGTCAAGTACATACCTTCTCGCAAGTTCTTTCCGCCAACGCTAATAAAAACAGTGACGGTTTGTGAGCGTGGATCGATTTGATTAGAAATTCGCTTAATTCGTCCTTTCCAATTGCCATTGACATCAGCAGAGGTAAGCGTAACGGAATTTCCAGGTTTGATAAATTTTAAATCACCTAACGCGATGGTAGCTTCCAATTCATAATTTCCCGTATTCATTAGCGTCCCAAGCTGCTGATTCGCGCGGACGAGTGTACCAATATTAAGACTACCT
>JBGCES010001015.1:0-6678 GCA_045106545.1 Saprospiraceae bacterium | reverse complement strand
TCTAGCGCACTTTGGTTTATGGATTTTGCCATTAATGCTACCGATATTCCCGATCTTTCTCAATGTTTTAGAATGGAGTCCATGTTTGCCGGTTCAGATTTTACGGGCGATGTAACGGATTGGAACGTTTCTAATGTTCAGAATTTTCAGGGCTGTTTTGCTAGCTGTCAAAATTTTAATCAGGATTTAAGCGATTGGGACGTTTCTTCCGCTAATAATCTGCGTGAAATGTTCAACTTTTGTCAAGGTTTTAATCAAGATTTGAGTAAATGGAATATTCCTTCTTTTACTTCAGCTTTTAATCTTTTCTCTCGCTCTGGTGTAAGTATTCAGAATTATGATAGCATGCTAGATAGCTGGTCTAAGCGAGCTAGCCCTCCTACCAATGTTAATTTTTCCAATATGGATGGTATGCTCTATTGTGAAAGTGAAGACGACCGTACTACGCTAATTACTGCCTACAGTTGGGCGATAGCAGGAGATGCTAAATTAGGCATCAACAATACCTTTACCACCATTGTAGGGGAATCCTGTACGGGCTCTTTGGATGGAAGTATTAACGTAAGTGTGGCTAACTGTGCAGATGTTAATTGTAATAGTCTTGATTTGGTAGAATATGCGATTGACGGAGGTACTTATCAAAGCGAACCATTCTTTGAAAATCTAACAGCGGGTAATCATACGATTAGCTTGCGCGGAGTTGGAACGACCTGTGAAGTGATGGAAACGATTAATGTCCCACTCGGTCCTGATGTCGTTGCACCAGAGTTGGTGACCCAAAATATTACCCGTGCTTTGGATGGTTCGGGCATGCTTAATCTAACGCCTGCGGAATTAGATAATGGGACAACTGATAACTGTACAATTGGAGCTAATCTAACCTTTGAATTAGAACAAAGTAGTTTTAGTTGTCAAGACTTTAATGGAATCAACGGTACGCCTTGTGTAAATGTCACCACTATTGCAGGTTCAATTGAAAGAGGAAGCGATGATGGCACTGGAGCTGCCGCAAAATTTGATTTACCTTTCGCACTTACCGTTGCTCCTGATGGTAATGTTTATGTAGCCGATCGGTCAAATCATACAATTAGAAAAGTAACGCCGGCTGGGGTAGTCACTACTTTTGCTGGACAAGCGGGTGTGTCAGGTTTACAAGATGGAGTTGGAGCAAATGCGCTGTTCTTTCGCCCTGCGGGCATTGATCATGATGCCGCTGGGAATCTTTATGTATCTGATGGAAATAATCGAGCGGTTAGAAAAATTACGCCTGCTGGAGAAGTTACCACGCTTGCGGGGTCGGGTGTGAATGGCTCACAGGATGGAACGGGGAGTATGGCGACCTTTGGTACGTTACGTGGACTAGCAGTAGATAAGAGCAACGGTAATATTTACGTTGCTGATGCCTTTCAACACACGATTCGTAAAATCACCCCTAGTGGTGAAGTGACGACCCTAGCTGGAGTCGCAGGACAGCGAGCCGTAGTCGATGGAGTAGGTACGAACGCTCGTTTCAATTCTCCCAGAGGACTCACCGTTGATAATGCTGGAAATGTTTATGTAACGGAGACTTCTGGTCAAGTGATTCGTAAAATTACTCCAGCGGGTGTGGTGACTACCTTTGCTGGTATGGCGGAAACGTCTGGTGCTGATAATGGCATTGGAACAAACGCATTTTTTAGTTTTCCATCAGGTATCGCAGTAGATGACAAAGGTGTATTTTACGTAGCCGACCAAGGCAATAGTCTAATCCGTAGAATTACTCCTTCAGGTCAAGTGACGACTTTAGCGGGAAGAGTAGGTGCTTTTGAATCCGTTGACGGCTTAGGTCCAGTTGGTTCAGCCAGAGCTATTAACATTGCTTTGGATGCTGCCACTGGTGATTTCTATTTTTGTGATATTAGTTCGGTGAGAAAAATTGAACTGATTGATGATTGTTTTTCTACTCAGTTTACGGCTACGGACGAAAACGATAATGCTAGTACTGGTTTAGTCAATATTACCTTCACCAATCCCGAGGCTTGTGATGCAATTCCGGGTGCTTTTGTCACCACTTGGACGGTTGACGCAGCTGATCTTGATATTACGATTCCTACTTCAAGTGGATTTGCATACAGTTATAATGTGGACTGGGGAGATGGCACAACGGATGTCAGCCAAACGGGTGATGCGACTCATACCTATCCTAGTGCAGGAACTTATACCGTACAAATTATAGGGACTTTCCCTCACTTTTTCCTCAATGGAAATCCACTAGTTAGTCCTAATGATAACCAACTCCAATTATCTACTATTGAGCAATGGGGAACGATAGCTTGGGGAAGCATGGAAAATGCGTTCACTGGGGCGGCAAACATGCAATATAATGCTACTGACGCTCCCAATCTTACCGCAGTGACCAATATGGCGAACATGTTTAAAAACACCTTAGTTACTGGAGATCTTTCTGCTTGGACAACGAGCAGCGTCACGGATATGAGTGGTGCTTTTTATGGAACGCCTAGTGGAATTGATGTTTCGGGCTGGACGACGGATGATGTTACCGACATGAGCGAAATGTTTATGTATTCCATGTTTGATGGCGATATCATGGGCTGGGGAACAGGCATGGTAACCGACATGAGTAATATGTTTTCTTATTCTGCTTTTGATGGAAATATTGCGGGTTGGAATACCGCAGCCGTACAAAACATGGAAGGCATGTTCAACGAGGCGTATAATTTTAATCAAAATATTGGAAGTTGGGATATTACTAGTTTGGTAGGCGTAGATGCGTTGACCAATGTGTTGACCCTTTCGGGAATGAGTACCGATAACTATGATGCGACCTTAACCGGCTGGGCTGCTCAGGGTGTTACAAGTGATTTGATTGTCGGTGTACATAACCTGAAATATTGTGATGGGGCAGCTGATCGTCAGGATTTGATTGATAATCACAATTGGACGTTCCAAGGAGATGAATTAGATGTTGCTAACCAATGTAGTGATTTACCTTTTATCACGACTTGGGAGACCACGACTGCTAGCGAGGAGATTACTATTTTCATTAATGATAACTATAGCTATGACTTTACAATTGATTGGGGCGACGGTTCTGCTGTTGAGAATAGTACGGGCGAAATCAGTCATACTTACGTGACTCCAGGTATTCATACCGTACAAATTTCAGGACTGTTCCCAAGTTTTCAAGCAAGCGGAGAAGAGTGGTATCCAGAAATACCAAATGCAGCGAAATTAGTAAGCGTTGAACAGTGGGGAAGTATCGAATGGTTGTCTATGGCAAGTGCGTTTTTGAATGCAGAAAATTTAGTTATTAATGCTTTTGATTTGCCATTATTAGAAAAGGTAGCCGATATGTCTTACATGTTTTATCGCGCCAAATCTATGGTCGGTCATCCAACGATGAACGATTGGGATGTATCTAATGTCAACCGCATGGTCGGTACGTTTAGAGGTGCGATTAACTTTGATACGGATCTTAGTAAATGGGAAACAGGCAGTGTCAGAAGTATGAATACGATGTTTTGGAATGCGGCTAAATTCAACCAAGACCTAAGTACTTGGGATGTCGCAAGAGTAACCGATATGCGGAGTATGTTTGAGTATGCTTTTTCTTTTGACCAAGATTTGAGTGGCTGGGATTTTTCAAGTCTTGCTTATCGCCAAGCCTTGAATTTTGCCTTCTCTTTTACTGCTTTGAGTCTGGACAATTACGATGATTTGTTGATTGCCTTAGCAGGGTTTGCACCTTCTTTACCTATCAATATGCAAATGGGTGCGCAAGGACTGAATTACTGTAATGGAGAAACTGCTAGAGATGATATGATTAATAATCAAGGTTGGATAATTACGGATGCAGGAAAAAATTGTACACCTTTTGCACCTGGAGAAGACGGACTAATTGGCTTGCAAGCTGCGCCCGATTGGACACCCGTTTTTAAAGTATTCCCAAATCCAACTCAGGATTTTGTAAGTATCATTCTAGGACCAACCGACACGCCTTATCAAGAGCTGGCAATCTTTAATAAATTGGGTCAAGAAATGTGGAAACAGGAACTAAATACTGGAGCAACCACCATTGACATATCTTTGAACAGCGATAAATTTTCAGCTGGAATTTACTACGTGAATTTATTTGTCAAAGACAAAGTCATTACTAAAAAATTGATGGTAGTGCGGTAATTCTGCGCCGCAAGTGTGCTTCAAATTAGTTATTTGTTGACCAATATAAAAACCAATTTTAATAAAATTAAAGAACAATATATAATGAAATATATCAATCATATCTTATGTTTAACGCTGTTGTTGCTGGCAAGTACTACGACAACTATCGCCCAACTCAATGAAGGTTTTGAAGGCAGTTTCCCACCCGATGGTTGGACTGTTTTTGATAATGGAAATGGAACAGAAAGAGCATGGATAAAAGCTGAAACTGAACCTTACAGTGGTAGTGCAAATGCCTATGTCAGATACGAAGATGCCGATGGTTTGCCCACTGAAGATTGGCTCGTTACGCCTAAATTAACGCCCAGCGGAGGAGATAATATGTTAACTTTTTACGCCAAAGATGATCTCTCTGGTAATTTCAGCAGCCGTTATACAGTACGCGTTTCTACCGTCAGTCAAACTGAAGTAGCAACTTTTACTACGGTTTTTTCTTTTAGAGAAACGGACTTGAACAATGATGATACCTACAAGCAATTTACAGTAGATTTGAGTGCTTATGATGGGATGGAAATTTATGTTGCTTTTGTGTTAGAAAACCAAGATGGAGACAGCTTTTTATTGGATGAAGTAGCAGGGCCCGCGAAAGCAACCATTAGTTCGGTTCCTAACTGTGATGCAGTATTAACAACACCTGCTAATAATACTATTGATATTGCTGCAACGACAAATTTGACTTGGAATGTCGCTTCGGGTGACCCTATGGGCTACAAATTGAGCATTGGTACATCAGTTGGTGGAACAGATGTCTTAAATGCCTTTGATGTTGGGAATACGACTACTTATGATCCAGCGGTAGATTTTAATTTCAATACGCGTTATTACGTGACGGTTCTTCCTTACAATGGTATGGGAGATGCCGCTACGGGAAATTGCCAAGAGATAAAATTTACGACCCAATCTGATCCTAATACAGCTTTGGATTGTCAAAATTTTGCTGCTTCTGTTAACAAAACTTTGTGCTACGGAGACGATGCAACCGAAGAGTTTATGGTGTCTAGCAATAGCAATCAAGTTAAACTCACTTTTACTGCGGGAACGGTTGAAAATAATCAGGATGAAATCTTTATTTACGATGGTATAGATGATTCAGGGACATTGCTTAATGGCGACCAACTATACGGAAATGATGGCGATTTGACTGGTTTGAATTATATCTCTTCTGGTAATACGTTATTTGTACGATTGATTTCCGACGCTTCTAACTCTTGTCAAAGTAGCGACCAAACTACGATTAGCTATACCGCTGAATGTATCGACTGTGTACCACCATTGGCTACTGCGTCTTTTGGTAGTTGTGATGAAATGAACGGTATGTTTACTATCGATTTAGATATTGAAAGCTTAGGAAGTAGTACGGAATTAACTGTTTTAGAAGGCGCGAATGTACTGCAAACCGTGAACGCCACTGGCGTAGTTAATGTCGGTCCATTCAGCTTAGGAACGGTTACTTTAAGCTTAACGGGTTCTATACCGAATAATCCTGCTTGTGCAATCACACTTGCTCCATTTACTCAACTCGTTTGTCCACCCGCCAACGATGCTTGTGCGAATCCAACGGCACTTACCGTCTCCAATAGCAGCTGTAGCGGGGCAGTGATGGGCACTACGCTTAATGCTACTCCTGCGACTATTGACTCGCCTTGTGAGGGAATTGAAACCGACGATGATGTCTGGTATAGTTTTACTCCTGGGACGGGCAATGGAGGTAGTTATACGTTTGAGCTATCCAATCTTGATTTTACGACTTCTATTGTCGTGTATGAAGGCGGTTGTGGGGCATTGGTAAACTTGAATGATTGTGTAAATGATAACGGACAGGCAACCGTAGATTTGCTGGAAAATCAAACCTATCTAATTCAAGTTTTTACTAATGACACGCAGGAAAGAACGGATTTTGATATTTGTGTTTATCCAACGCCCTTACCTCCTGCTAATGATGTTTGTGGTAACCCGACAGCTATAGATTGTAGCTCTGGAACAATTTCGGGTGAAGTCGCTACTTACGCTACCGCTCAAGGTGTTTCCGATTGTAATAACGAAGACGTAGGACAAGGACTTTGGTACAGCTTTACAGGTAATGGACAAAATTGGACGATTGGGGTGACCCCAAATGGCTGGGACGCCGAAGTACAAATTTTTAGTGGCGTAAATTGCTCGAATCTTAATTGTGAAATCAGTGTACATGAAAAAGGCTCCGCGAAAAAAGAGAACATCACTAACTTTTTAACGACCATGGGAGAGCAGTATTACCTTTATATTGGAACGTATAGCCAATCTGCTTTAGCAGGGACTTTTGATATAAATATTTCCTGTGCGACTGCTTTGGCAACCGAATTAGTCAATTTCACTGGTGTCATTGCCGACGAAAACAATGTCATTCGTTGGAAAGTAGCTGATGAATGGAATATTAAAGAATACGTCGTTGAACGTTCCGCAGACGGGCAAAAAGATTGG
>JBGCES010001014.1:0-8640 GCA_045106545.1 Saprospiraceae bacterium | reverse complement strand
ATCGTATGAACTTTACTTTCGTAGAATTCATCTGTTTGTTTTCCACTACCTGTCACCAACATTTGCTTCGCTATAGTAGCTTGTTTTAGCCACTGCCAAGCTACTACTATGGTACTAGCAAATTCCATAAAAATAGTCGCGTCCGCTAGGAAAGTTTCATAATCTCCTTTCATAGCAAATTGCAAAAGGTGTTGGAAAACTTTTTGCGTATCGTCTAACTTATCAGCTAACTGTTTCGCGTAAGGTTTTAATTCATCATGTGTCATTGCACCCTCAATAACCTCTTTGACTTGCTGCATTAATAAGCCGACCGCCTTACCATTTTTCATCGTCATTTTACGCCCTAATAGGTCAAGAGACTGAATTCCTGTTGTACCTTCATAAAGCGCCATAATGCGAATATCACGATAATATTGCTGCAATGGAAAATCCATACAGAAGCCATAACCACCTAATATTTGCAAACCATTATTAATAGAAACACGTCCCATCTCCGAAGGATAAGTCTTCGCGATTGGGGTTAGTAATTCCAACAAATCATGATAATCTTTCGCCTCTTCGCCTGTTAATACCTGACTGAGATCGTGGTATTTACTACATTCCATGAGTAAACTAACGGAGCCTTCACAAACTGCTTTTTGTAACAGTAGCATTCGCCGCACATCAGCATGATTGATAATGGTCGTTTGCTCTGCTTTGGCATTCTTCTTTCCGTTATTTGTCAATTTTCGACCTTGGGGACGTTCTTTAGCATATTGCAAAGAAGCATAATAAGCCGCCGTAGCAGTAGAAGCCGCAGTCAATCCAACATCAATCCGTGCGCCATTCATCATCTGAAACATATAGCGCAAACCATTGTGAGGCTGACCGACCAGCCAACCTTTACAATTATTATTTTCACCATACACAAGGTGAGTCGTTGCATAACCGCGCTGACCCATTTTTTGAAAATCGCCCGCCGTCAATACATCATTATATTCTAACCCACCATTTTCTGTAGGACGATGCTTAGGTACTACAAAAAGTGAAATTCCTTTTGTCCCTGCGGGAGCACCTTCGATACGCGCTAAAGTTAAATGAATGAAATTTTCTGCATACTCATGATCGCCACCCGAAATAAAGATTTTTTGTCCTTTGATTTTATAACTACCGTCTTCCTGAGGATACGCCGTCGTTTTGATATCAGATAAGGAGCTACCTGCTTGTGGCTCGGTCAACGCCATTGTACCAGCCCATTTACCCGTCTGCATCGTAGGGACATAAGTATCAAATAACTCTTGAGAACCAAAACTAGCAATCAAACTCGCTGCACCGCTCGTCAGTCCCATATAGCCTACCGCACTGTTATTAGCAGATTCAAGTACGTGATTTGCTGCAGTTTGGAGTAGGTGTGGCAGTTGAATTCCACCTTTATCGTAGTCAAAAGTCGTCCCAATCCAGCCATTCTCTCCTGCCAATTGCATGATCCGTCCTACTTGTGGATGCACAATTACTTTACCATCGCGGTAAACGACTGGCTTTTCATCCATCTCGGTGAAGTATGGAAAAAACTCTTTATCAGCAATATCCTTTGCAGAATCAATAAAAATATCCGCTCCCTCTTTATCAAAATCTTGAAAGCGTTCGTACTGAAATAACTCCTCTGCGTGGTGGACTTCGTGGAGTAAAAATTTCAGGTTGTCCATATTGATGTACTGGTCAGCCATAATATCAATTTAGTTTTAGATTTAATATTAATCAAAAAATAGATTCCCTTGCAAATTTTTCAATTGATAAATATTTGAATAAAACCCATTCATTCAAAATAATTTATCATTTGAAAAATCGGGAACTTATTTTTTGATGATAATTTCATTTTCTTAACTCAGAGTTAAGTTTTTGCAAATTACAAAAAAATATTTTTCGATGCATGAAAAATTAGAATATGCCGTGGCAGAAAGACGAACTAACCATTTTTTTGCTTGTTCTTGACAAAAAAGAGGAAATATTTACTTTAGTCATAGGGGAAATATTAGCAAAAACACATCAATAGTGTGAATACATTATTCACTATAAAGCAATTTAATAATATGAAAAAAGGACTATTTACAATTTGCATGATTTTATTCATCGCTACTAATTCATTTGGACAGAATGATGAAACGCTATTTAATCAATTCAATTTCCGATTAACAGGAGCGTGGGGAGGAACAATAGCAGGAGCTAGTAAAATTGGTGATAATTTTTCGCCGACCTCGGGAGGTTATGGAATCTTAGAGTTTGACAAACAGTTTTTGCTTGGTTGGGGAGGTTTTGAGGTTAACGATCGAGTTGAATTTGGTGATGATTCTTATAGCTACGACTTAGACTACAATGGCTTCATGATTGGCTACACTCCGCAGTCTTTCAGAGTTGTTCATCCGCGCGTGATGGCATTGGTAGGTTCAGGTAGTTCTCGAATTGATGGAGATCGAGATCGTACTCCTGTCTTGCAGCTGGAAGGCGGAGCAGAGTTTAATATTTTCCGCTGGTTTCGAGTGAGTGCGAATGGTGGATATCGCTTTTTGTTGGATATAGATGATGTTCCAGCGGGTATCTCTTCTACTGATTTATCAGGTATTTATGGCGAGTTGAAGTTTCAGTTTGGCTGGTCATGGGGGAAGAGTTAACAAGTTTGTAGTTGGGAGTTTGTAGTTGCCACTTCAACGTGAGCAGCTTATGAGTACAAACTCCCAACTTTCTCCTTATCGCTTCATTTTTAGTAGATTATGTAAATACTGCCCATAACCACTTTTAATGTATTTATCACCTAATTTAGCTAGTTGTTCATCATCAATAAAGCCCATCTCCCAAGCAGCTTCCTCTATACAGCCAATTTTCAAGCCTTGGCGTTCTTCGATTACTTCAATAAATTGGGCTGCTTGAATGAGTGATTTATGTGTACCAGTATCCAACCACGCCACGCCACGTCCTAATACTCCTACCTGTAAGTTCTCCTCTTTTAGATAGTGTTTATTGACATCCGTAATTTCGTATTCGCCTCTTGCGCTAGGTTGGAGATTTTTTGCTACATCTACTACGCTATTATTATAAAAATATAATCCAGGAACGGCGTAATTTGATTTTGGCTTTTTCGGTTTTTCTTCAATCGAGATAGCTTTGTTGTTGTCATCAAACTCTACAACCCCATAACGTTCTGGATCGGCAACTTGATAAGCAAAAACTACTCCCCCGGCAGGATCTACTGAAGCTTGCATTAATTCTTTCATACCCGCTCCATAAAAAATATTGTCCCCTAAAATCAAAGCTGCACTATCATTACCAATAAAATCTTCTCCTAATACAAACGCTTGTGCTAATCCATTGGGAATTGCTTGTTCTTTGTAACGAAAATTACAACCAATCTCTGCGCCATCGCCGAGTAACTTCCAAAAGTTTGGCAAATCGTGTGGTGTAGAAATAATTAATATATCCCGAATACCCGCTGATATTAAAGTAGATAATGGATAATAAATCATCGGCTTATCATAAACGGGCATCAACTGCTTACTAACTGCCATCGTCAATGGATAAAGGCGTGTTCCTAGACCGCCCGCGAGAATGATTCCTTTCATTTTATATGTTCTGGTTGTTGGAAAATGGTGAATTTAAGTAGTAAGACAGGTTCAATCGTTTAACTATTGAATTATTGATCCGCTCTAACTTGTTCGTTATCAACGCTTTGCTTAAACAGTTCAACTTTTCAACAGTTTGACAATTTTATCTTACTACTTATCTATTAAAAAGAGAAGAAGGATATAAGCATCAATAAAATGACGCATTTACAATTTATAGTTTCTTATCTTTTGTAAGATGTTAATACAAAAATCAGACTAAGAAACAGGTTCTTCTGAGTTAGTTGCAAGAATTTTACGAATTCTTAATACTAACTCCGCTGGTTTGAAAGGCTTAGCGATAAAATCCGTAGCACCTAATTGGAAAGCCTCTAAAACGACATTATCCTGATCGAGTGAAGATATAACAATGATCGGAATTGAGCTTTTGAGTTCAGAACGGATGTATTTAATCAACTCTAAGCCTGATAATTTAGGCGTTTTCACATCAACAACTAGTAAATCAGGCAACTCATGCCGTATTTGCTCTAAAGCTGCCATGCCATCTTGAGCTAAGGCCAATTCGTAACCTTGTTTACGTAGGCGAAACTCAATTGCTGTTAATAAGATTTCTTCATCTTCGCAGATCAAAACTTTCATAGTGAATGGAAGTTAGCAGCAGGATGAAGAAGTTATTTAATAATTAATGCTTCAACGTATTACATATATCAAAGTAATAAAATACTTCGGATTCATCTCTGCGGGTATTTTGGAAAGATAGTGCAAAGATATATGAAAATAATGGAATGTTGTAGTATAGTTGTATTTAACACAAACAATTGATAGTCAAATTGTTATAATAACTAAAGTTTACTATACTCTATTTTTAATTCCTGAATAACTTTAGGTTGATTACTACTCAGTGTAGTTAACAAAATAGCAATGCTATTCGTATCCTCTCCATTTTTAATGGTAGATTCTATTTTTTTGTTTGCTTCTACCATGGCTTCGTTGCCAACAAATGATAGCGTAGATTTCATTTTGTGGCTGACGGCTTTTAATTCATCCCAAGACGCTATTTCGTACATGCGATTCATTTTTTCAAGTTCTTCTGGTAATTCTTCAAAAAGCATGTCTAACATTACTTTTTTCATTTCATCATCACCGTCAGTCATTAAGTTCAGATAGTCGAGATTAATATATTTGTACATAGATGTAATCATGATTATAATTTGTTTTTAACCGTTATAGCAACAAAAGTATAAGGAAATCGATTGCAGCAATTATCCTTACTCCGATTTTCTGTTTACGTAATAAGCGATTTTCTCAAAAAGTTGTTGAGGTTCAAAGGGTTTTAGTACGAAATCATCCATTCCGAATTGTTTGAATTTTTCGTCCTTAGAAATATGAGCATGAGCGGTCATCGCTAAGATGGGCATTTGCGCAATATGCTTTGGCATTTTTTTGCGAATAAAATCAGTTGCCTCATAACCATCCATAATTGGCATTTGAATATCCATTAGTATGATATCAAATGAATACTTCTCTAATATCTCAATCGCCTCTTTACCATTATTAGCAATCGTAATTTCGATATTTGACCACTGTTTTTCAAGCGTCTTGCGAGCAACGATTTGATTCATTTTATGATCTTCTGCTAATAATAATCGCAATGGAGTAGTTTTGTCTATGACCACTTTAGTTGGTGGCTTGGTTACATCCTCTACCGCTTCTCCTAACTCAAATGTGAGATCGAAATAAAACTTAGAACCAACGCCCAATTCGCTCGTCGCTCCGATACTACCACCTTGCTGTTCCACTAAGTTTTTGGCGATAGATAAACCTAATCCCGTCCCCTCGAAAATGCGATCTTTTTGGCGTACACGCGTAAAACTCTCAAAGATGGCATCTACTTTATCCGTCGGAATACCAATTCCTGTGTCTTCTACCAAAAACTTAATATGTACATTCTTTTTACTCGCCATGTACATCTGAGTCACATGGACTTTAACATGCCCATCGTCAGTAAATTTAATCGCATTCCCGACCAAATTGTAGAGAATTTGATTCAACCTCAACTTATCCCCTTTGAGAAACTTTGGTAGTTTGGGATCTATTTTCACCTCGCAATACAAATCCTTTTCTTTGATTTTATATTGCATCACATTTACTAAATTAGCCAGCAACTGCGGTAAATTAAAATCTTCATGCTCAAAAACGACTTTGCCATTCTGAATAGTAGATATTTCTAAAATGTCATTGACGATGCCCAGTAGAATTTCCGAAGATTGCTTAATGGAACTAACATATTCGTGCTGCTCACCATCAAGTTCCGTTTGAATCATTAAATTACTCATCCCCAATATGGCATTCATCGGCGTACGCATTTCATGACTAATGCTCGCGATAAATTGCTCTTTCATTTGAGCCGATTGCCGCGCCACATCTCGCGCCTTGCGCATCTCTTCCGTCATTTTCTGTTCAGTAATATCCCGAACAATACAATTGTAACCTGCTCCTTCATCGTTTTCAATGCGAGTAGCAGAGACAAGACAGTGCCGGCGTTCACCTGTTCTACGAATCGCTAAAAGTGGAAATTCCGTAACGGTACCGTTTCTCCTTAATAAGTCTAAAAAGATATTACGATTTGCTACGTCTTGATATTGCTGATTAATATTAGGAATTTGCTCTAATTCTTCTTTACTGAAGCTGAATAATTTAGCGGTAGCAGGATTAAAATCAATTAATTTACCAACTAAATCTGTAATATAAATAGCATCGCGCGACTGATTAAAGATACTTTGATAACGCTCTCGGCTATCTTCTAAACTTTGTAAAACATTACTCCGCTCAATGGAATAACGAAGTGATTTTGCCAATGAATCGGAATCAAATGCGCCCTTGATTAAAAAATCTTGCGCCCCTGCTTTCACTGCTTTTAAACCTAAACTCTTGTCTGATAAGCCCGTTAAAACAATGACATTATTATTGGGAAATTGCCCTAGCAAACGTTCCAATGTCTCAAATCCACGACTATCAGGTAAGGTTAAATCCAACAAAATTGCACCATAATCATCGCTATTTTTTAAAGCCTCAATCCCATCACCCAACGACATCCGATGTTCGATTTCACAATCTAACAAGTCTGATTCCATCAGTAGTATCTCCACCAAGCGAGCATCGCCTGGATTATCCTCAATCAATAAAATTTTATTAATATTATTTCCCATGGGCTCATACAATGTATTCCCTGCGTCTCCCGAAAAATTATGTTCCATCACAGTAGTTTAAACGTTAGTATTGCCGAAATAATTGATTGATAAGTTTTAAATTAATCTGTACCACAGAATGAGGATGACAATTTTAAAACTACTCCATTAACTATTTCAGCGTTTTCTAGCACATAACGCCACTAAACGTATTATCAATAAAATACAATTTAGCAATTGATAAGCAAAACCTTTATAAAGAGTGGCGTGAAGTTATATAGAAAACGTTATTTCGATTACGAAACTAAAAAATATAGAAGTGTAATAAGCGACTAGAAGAGATGGTCAGAGAGGGGATGGAGGTATTAATGAACCATCAAAAAGCTACATTTAAATGGAAGATCAAAAAATGTGCTACATTTACGACTACAAATTTACAACTGATATTTATATACAAAAGTGATTGATAATCAATATTTTATCACAAAATTTTGTTCGTGTATTTCATTAAAAATCATCATACTCAAGAAAGTTATCTAGAAAATACAATTAATCAATCGAACATTAAATCAAGCGTTTTTAACAATACTATTTTCGTTTTAAGTGGCAGATTAAAATTAGATATAAGTTATTTTGATTTAGCGCGCAATAAAAATAAAGTTCGCGCCCAATTCACTGAGTACAAATAAACACAAAGAAACTTCTGGATCTTTATACGCTTCTTTAAAATTATCAACTCGCTCAGGTTGAATAATTTGTTTGGTTACAAACTCTTCCAGAGAAGATACATTCACTGACCATTTTTTCTTCCGACCATCTTGTTCAATGATTGGTATGCCCATATCCATAACCTGCTGATGTACAACGAATATCGGGTAATTTGAAACATCTTGCGTCACGACGGTATCGGCTGCCTTACCTAGAATTTCGCGGTAGGGCTTTAGCTCTTCTTCCAGTTTTAAATATTGGGTAGTCGTACTCATTGTTATCTATAATATTTAATTTGGACTGTACAAAGTTTTTATTTGACGCTGATTCTCTATGATTTTTATGATTCAAGCGGGTCTCCGCAATACTGCGGAGCGAGCTGTGAGCGACATAAGACCTATTTGAATCATAACTTGTTCCGTAGCATTACGGAAAAAATCTGCGTTTATCTGCGTCAAAAACTGTGTCTTTTGCAAAGCTTTGTACAAGCTTAATATTTAATTAGTAATATTTGGTTCTTAATATTTATGGGCATTTTCATAAAAAACACTTAGTCGCAGTGAGTGTTTAAAATGCCATAAAGAATATCACATCTTATTCATTTTCTTAAATTCAGCATCAATCGATTCCCACAACTCAATTTTATTGCCTTCTGGATCGAGGATCCAGCCAAATTTTCCGTATTCCAAATGCTCTGGTTCACCGACAATTGTCACTCCCTCCGCCTTTAATACCGCCAGTAGTTCATCTAGGTTCGCTACGCGAAAATTAACCATGAATGGTTTTTTACTTGGCTCAGTATAAGTTGTATTTTCAGGGAAAGCACTCCATACCGCATAACCCGCGCCATCACTTTCTTTATGTTGAAAAACGATGTAACCATCAGGCGTAACAGGCAAACCAAGATGCTTAATATACCACGCTTGTAAGGCTTTAGGATCTTTGGCTTTAATAAAAATACCACCGATACCAAGAACACGCTGCTGCATTAGATAAAATTTAAACGTATTTTAGAAGCTGTTTTAAAACTTCTGGTGAAGTCGAAAACGCCGTATTTTTTGTCAGGACAAGGCTGGAAATTAGAAGTATAGTCCTTTTACACAGCCTGCCCCGATGCTTGTCTCGGGGACTAATTTCTTAACGAAGTACTG
>JBGCES010001013.1:0-1976 GCA_045106545.1 Saprospiraceae bacterium | reverse complement strand
GGGATTAGACGATAGCGCTAGTTGGGTAGAAATTATCTCCGCTTCTTTAGACCCGTCTTCTACGGAAAAAGCAAATTTAAATTGGGAAAATGTACAGATGGTAGAGCGTATTTTACAGTGTTCTATGCAATAGCGTCATTCTTCCATTGACTGTTTCTAATCAGTGAAATGTGAGGTAGTGTTTCAGTCTGCTAAATTGCCAACAAAGGGTAAATTCTCTAATGGTACAATTAGCTCTCAACAAGCAATGATTGAAAACAACAAAATTATGGCTAATTTACTAGAAATTCTGGGCGATTATGATGTGTCACAATACGATAGCGTGTTTCAAATTTAAGCGCTCCTTGCTTTTTTTCAAAAACAACTATTAAGGAAACCTTCCCTTTCCATACACCCTTTCCACCTATCTTTTCTACTAATCTCTATACAAACAGGAAAATTTCGAGCGAGTAAGTAACGATGAAATAATAAGTACATCAATTTAGACGAATTAGTTTTGTGCTCAGTTTTCTTTTGAAAGAAGGAGTATTGTTGATACGCCGCCTGCCCCGACGCTTGTCTCGGGGACTGATTTTAAAATAAAAATGGGGACAAAAAGCCTGTCCCTGCCCGCCCCGAATTTATTTCGGGGAACTCGATTCGGGGGAACCGTCAAAATGGTGGAGTTATTGTTTTATCGTTACTCAACATGTTTCTAACCTAAAAAGTCACCCCACCTACTTAAACTTGACTTCCCTGGTTGAGGTAAGTATTTTATCCTAATTTAATCATAACTTGTTGCTACTTTTAACTATTGCTAAAGTTACAACTCAAAAGGCGATGGTAAATTTCCTTTTGAGCCACTACCCCACTGTTTAACACCTAATCACAAACCTTTCATCATGAATAAATTTTCCTTACTCCTTTTCTGCTGCACACTAGTACTCCTTTCTTGCAAGACTTCTACCACCACCTTACTCGTTTTGCAACCTGCTGAAATGGTTGTCCCCGAACATATTCAAACCATTGCGACCATCGATCGTAGTAAGCCTGCCAAGGGCTTCGGTTCTTTTTTGGAAGGATTGATCACGGGTGAAGATATTGACCAAGATCCAGAAGGTCGCCGCCGTGCCGTCAACGGTTTAACGATTATGCTCACTAAAACGCCCCGTTTCACCGTTCGGCATACAGATATTACGTTGACGGGAAGCAATAATGGAAACCGCATGACTGCGCCTTTATCGTGGCAAAAAATCGAAAAAATCTGTCGTGATTATGATGCGGATGCCGTCGTAGCGATTGAGTCTTTTGATTCCGATAATTCGCTATCGACCAGAGAGCGTACGCGGACTAAGAAAGATAAAGAAGGGAACGAATATATCGAAACCTACTACGAAGCGCAGTCGGATATTGATTTGCGGATGGGTTGGCGATTTTATGACCCGAAAAATCGAGTAATTTTGGATGAATTTTCGGTGAGAGAACGAGGTGGTGATGAGAACACTGGAAACACAGCGGAGATTGCTGCTAATAATCTCGCTCGTCCCGATCGCTTGGTTCAAGATGTAGCTTATCTGATTGGGGAAGAATATGGTGCTCGGATTGCGCCTATTTGGATAACGGTACAACGCAATTTTTATAAGAGTGTCAAAGGCGTGGAGCAATCCGTCATGGAAAAAGCCGCCCGTTATGCCGAAACGGATAACTGGGATCAGGCAGCCGAAATCTGGAAGAAAGTCGTTGCGCGTCAAGATCCCGAAGCGGCTGGCAAAGCAGCCCACAATATGGCAGTCACTTCCGAACGCGCAGGACAGTTGCTGATTGCGAAGGATTGGGCAAACAAAGCCTATTTGGAGTTTAATAACAAAAGTGATAAAAGCTTCATCCGCACCCTCGACTTGCGTATTGAAGAACAGGAACAAGTGAAGCGACAAATGCAGACAGGAAACTAGATTGGCTAGGGTGGAGCTTGCTGTTCCATTCTAGCTTTTTTAGCT
>JBGCES010001012.1:0-2994 GCA_045106545.1 Saprospiraceae bacterium | reverse complement strand
CGAAGATGGATTTTTTCAGTATCTCATATTACGAAAAAATAGACCAAAATACGGTTAGACTGCCAAGTGTAGCCGCTCCATATCGAACCAAATTGGATCAATATCCACAATTCAGAAACATTGCTTTTGATATTCAAGAATTTGGAATGCTACGCGATGAAAATGGCGTTAGAGGGCTTAGTTTAAGTGACGCAACGGAGTTAGGTGCGAGTTGGTACGCTACAATTGCAGATATGGCTTATCAGTACGGTATCACAGAAATATACGATTGGGGACAAGAAGTAGAAGCCAGTACCTTGCCTATGGCGCGAAAAAATGTAACGGAGATGTTGCAGATGATGGAAGGAGGCGACCGACTAGCTACGACTGATAATCTTACTGGTTATACTGGTGTAATTCCCGTTGCAAAAAATGGAAGCATTTATCTATTAGTCTATAATCATAATCCGAGTAGAACCAGTACCAGTAGCACCACTATCTATCCTAAAGTAGTGGGTGCGCAAGTAACCAGTACTAGTAATTGGCAAATGAACGAATGGACAGTTGATAAAGATCATGGTGTTTTTATGCACGAACTGTATAAAGACGTAAGAAATGCAGGTGTTGCTTCTACAAATGGACGCATTTATGGTAATCGTCCTTCGGACTACTTTGAAGCTGGATGGAAAGACGTTTTAAATGCCAATTTAGAAAAATACCAAAGCATGAGTGCGCTTCCTCAGACAGTAGCTGATTCTCTAATTAGTACTAACAATGACCAATTGTTATTGGAAGTAGATTTAACGCCGCATTGCGTTAAACTGATTGAACTAATCCCTCAATAGAAGGCTTTATCGGTTATCATTTTCCAACGCTCTTAATTGGTTCAAATCAATCTTGATTTGCCGTTGATTGATGATGGTGATTGACTTCACTAATTTGCCAGCATAACTTTCTAAAAATCTCTTAAAAATGAAGCAGTTTTTTACCATTATTCTTTCGCTAATTTTTGTTAACATTACTACGGCACAAAATCTAACCGCCACCCTAATCGACCAATCTGTCGTGTCCGATAGTGGGTTGTTTTTTGATGGAACGAGATACGATGAAGACACCAATCCAACGGGCAATTACAGATTTGGCAACCGAATTACCCCACACGGAGATTGTATAGATGTGGTCAACGGATATGTTTTTGTCACCTGGTATAAAGGAGGCATGGACGAACGTAGTCTGATGTTATCCAGAAAAAATTTAACTGACCCCGCTGCAAATTGGGTAACTATAGAATTTCCACATAAGCATATCGGCTGGCGGGGTATTCCTACTATTGGCGATTCGCATAATACCGCTGCCATTGGGGTTAGCACCATTGATGGAACGATTCATTTGATCTATGATTTGCACGCCTATTCCAGCAACTCCTACCCCAATGATTTTTTCAATTATTCGGTTTCTGTCAAAGACGCTGCTTTCCAGCCAGATGCAGCATTTAATTTGGATTTGTTTAAGCCAAAACAAAACTATCTCAAAGCAGGAGAAAATTACGAGCGACTAACTTATCCTGCGCTTCGTCGGGCAGCCGATGGTAGTTTGGTGGTGAGGTATAGAACGGGCGGCGCGGGCAATGGTGATATATTACTGGCGACTTATGATGGAAATGCATGGTCGAATAATTGGCTCTATTCGGATGGTACGATTCCACTACCCAACCGCTATAGTTTGTACGGTAGTGAAAAGTATATCCATGATACTTTTTATTCTTGTTTTTCCGTCAGGTTTGCGCAAAACGAGAACTATTCTCTCAATAGTGGATTATATTTCGCTTACACCAATGCCGTACTACCCACACCAAGCAGTCAATGGTTTGATGCTAATGGGAATAGTATTTCTTTGCCGATTCAAAATCCAGCTGTAATAAAGATCGCCGAACCGTCCGACGACTACGGAACGGCTACCGCCCCTCGCATTAGTTTAGGCCCTGCTTTTACCGTTACTAAAAATGGTGCAATTCATATGATAACCCGAGTAGATAACATCAATGTCCACTATTACAAATTGGCGGAAGACGCAGAATTTTCGAGTAGTCAGGGAGGACTTATTCCAAACCCACAAGTACGAGGTGGTATACTAAGTTTTAATGACCGGGTATTTATGGTAGAACTCGTAGGCAGAAAACCAGTGATTAAATCCACCCTCGAAGGACAAAATGATTGGCAAATTATTTATTCCGCAGAAGCCGCACCAACCAGATTTAAGCATTTCAATTCGGTAATCGCAAATGATAAGCTGTATGTGTATTTAATGGAAGATACCGATGGAGATGCCTGTCCTTTACACCTGCAAGTCTTTAGCTTGTCTGGTGGGACACCGACTTCCACTAGCGAAGAAATACTGCCCGCAGAAGTAACCGTTTATCCTAATCCCAATAAAGGTATTTTTGATATTAAAAGTAAAAGTAGAATTTCTAGCTACGCCATCAGCTCCGTACAAGGAAAGGTTTTGCAATCAGGTAAATTAAATTTCAATCAACTTGATATATCGGACTTTCCAGCGGGTGTCTATTTTTTGGAATTATCTGCTAATAATAAAAATATGGTGAAGAAAATTGTCATTGAATAGAGCATTTAAGGTGCAAGGTTTAAATAAATATTTGCAGTCTACAATTGGCAAACTACTTAAAAAATTCAAAAAACAAGTGTCACCACCATCAATTTTTAAATACAACTGCCTAATAATCAGGTATTTGTATTAAATTTATTTTCCTTTTAAAAATATTATTCTTTTGGAATATTAGACCGCTTTCGCTATTAGACGCACTTTTTACGTACCCTTTCCCCTAGAGCTGTTAAGTGCTAATTTTAATATAAAATATAAAACCGCAAAATAGCCTGTACCGCAGAATTGCGGTATAAAAGTCACACGTCGCGTTCCGAACCATTTTTGCACGTATTCAGTGTACTTTTAAATTTTATATTTAGCCTTTTACCCCGAAATTCTTCGGGGCAGGCTATT
>JBGCES010001011.1:0-4387 GCA_045106545.1 Saprospiraceae bacterium | reverse complement strand
TAATCATGTGATTATCAGAATTTTATAATCATTTTTTTGCTTTATTTATTCTTTCAGTAATTATTCATTCAACGTCAATGGAACGCGATAAGCATAATTTAATAAATCGTAAGTAGTAAGAATACCAACTGGCTCTTTCCGTTCATTGACAATCGGTAAGGCGCGAAATAAATTTTCTCGAAAAATACCCGCTGCAACGGAAACTTTATCCGTAGGACGCAACATTGCCACTTGTTTGGTCATGATGTCCGCCACTGGCAAGGTGTAAAAAAAGTCAGCATTAAAATCTTGGCTTTCTTTCAATTTATAAATAGAAAAATAGTGCTCCACTCTGCGTACATCTTCTCGACTGATAATTCCTACGATTCGGCGTTCTACCACTACAGGTATGTGATGAAACTGATGTTCCGCAAATATTTCTACCGCTTTATCCACAAAGGATTCAATCGATAAGGTGATCACATCACGTGTCATGAGTTGATCAACAGTAAGATTAGTATCTATCATAGTAATATTTTTAAAGTATAAACAAAATGCTGTGAAGTCCTTCTATTAGGGTCTATTTGAGCATTTTTATAAATATAATACTGCAATTTAATTGCTATTTGATTTGCCTATAGTGAGATATATCACCCTCTTGTAGTGATAATAGCACACTGACTAAACGCGAAAATTGAACTTACTTTACGAGGTGAAATAACACTGGATAGATAATGGAAGTATTTTTCAATACATTAATATCCGTTTAATAAAAAGGTAAATTATGTCCGT
The DNA here is from genome assembly GCA_045106545.1 of Saprospiraceae bacterium. Classification (GTDB taxonomy): domain Bacteria; phylum Bacteroidota; class Bacteroidia; order Chitinophagales; family Saprospiraceae; genus JBGCES01. Next base: position 3,616 of record JBGCES010001011.1, on the reverse strand, counting down.
TCAAACATTGACTTATTCGTCGAAGCTGCGCACCATTTTAGATACTGCCAATGATGGTATTATTACGATCAATGAGCGTGGTGTGATGGAATTTGTTAATCTGTCAGCAGCCCAGCTCTTTGGTTATACCGAAGCCGAGCTTGTAGGTCAAAATGTACACGTCTTAATGCCTCCACCTGACTGCACTCGTCATAACGGATATATTCATCAGTATCACGTCACTGGAGAAGGAAAAATAATTGGGAAAGGAAGAGAGGTACGTGGAAAGAAAAAAGGAGGTCAATTATTTCCATTGAGACTGAGTATTAGCGAAGTACAACTTGCCAATCGACGAATCTATACTGGTATCCTACATGATTTAACCGCCCAAAAGCGACTAGAAACTAAACTCAGTAAACTCAATACGCAACTAGAACAACAGGTAAGAGATAGAACCCGTGAACTAGAAAAAACGGTTGCGCAACTTCAAGCGGCTAATTTTTCCCTCAAAAAAGAAATCAAAGAAAGAGAAGAAACCGAAACAGAACTACGCGTACGAGAAGCAGCATTACAACGCTCCTTAGAAAAGGAAAAAGAGCTAAATGAATTACAATCGCGCTTCGTTATGGTGACCTCACACGAATTTAGGACTCCCTTGAGTGCCATTCTCTCTTCCGCAGAAATTATCGAACTATATACCAAAGAAGAACAGCAAGCTAAACGCGAAAAGCACATCAAACGAATTCGCTCTTCCGTTTGTCATCTTACGGGTATTTTGAATGATGTTTTGTCGCAGCGACAGCTAGAAATTGACGTTGTACAACCTCAGAATGAAACCTTTAGCTTGAAAGAAATTTGTGCTGCACTGAATGAAGAAATGAACAGCTTATTAAAATCAGGACAGTCATTGAAACCAAGTGGATTTGTTGATGTCGAAATAACTTCTGATAAAAAAATGGTTCAAAAAATCCTAGCTAATCTGCTCTCTAATGCTATTAAATATTCTGATGAAAATAGCATCATCCATTGCGACGCGAAAGAAAAAGGAAACGAAATAGAAATTACCATTCGTGATCATGGCATTGGAATTCCTATTTCCGATCAGAAGTATCTGTTTACTCGCTTTTTCCGAGCAAGAAATGTAGAAAACATATCTGGCACTGGTTTAGGTTTGAGTATTGTAAAACGTTATGTAGATTTGCTGGGTGGACAGATCTCTTTCAATAGTATCCCCGCTGAAGGGACGACCTTTACTTTATGCTTACCAAAGCATTCCGTTCAGTACGAATGGAGTAGTCGAGCAAAATTGTCCAATGGCGAAGCATTACAATAGCTTTATTGAATAAGTACAGTAATTCTCATTTTAGATACATCTGATACTCCACGTTCTCCGCTTAACTTTTTTCGTCAGAAAAAATGCTCTGTGAACTATGGAATCATATCAACTAAAGAGAAAAACACTCCGCACCTCCGCATTTCATAAGGAAAATTGCTGGAGTAAGTAATCAATAGCGGCTAAGTCGTTCACAATGAACGCTTTGCCACAATTTGACAATTAAACGATTTTGTCAATCCGTTTAAGAGCTTGTCTAAATCAAAATCAAATTAAATTATGACCAACGCCACAATTTTAATTATCGAAGACAACGAGGAGTTACGAGAGAATTTGGAAGAAACGTTAGAAATAATTGGCTATAAAGTAATCACCGCCGCCGATGGTCAGGAAGGTATTCGTAAAGCATTAGACTTTCCACCAGACCTCATTCTGTGTGATGTGATGATGCCAAAACTGGATGGTTATGGCGTACTTAATATATTAAGTCAAAAGCCTGCTACGTCGGATATTCCTTTTATTTTCTTAACTGCAAAAACAGAACGCGCTGACTGGCGACGTGGCATGAATCTAGGTGCGGATGACTACATCACCAAGCCATTTTATAAAGATGAATTGCTCGGAGTTATCTCCGCCAAGTTGAAAAAGAGTCAACGCCTTCGCGAAAGATTCAATAATCCAGCAGACGGTTGGAATGCTTTTATTACCGCAACTGCGGGTAAGGATGCCATGCTACAACTCACCAATGAGCAGCAACAAAAACATCTAAAAAAGAAAGAATTTCTTTTTCAGGAAGGTACGTATCCCCGTTTCCTTTATTATGTTCGTTCGGGACAAATCAAGCTCATCAAAACCAGCGATTACGGGAAAGAATATATTGTCGAAACTTGTAGCGCGGGTAGCTTCATTGGCTATACTGCTTCCATTGGTCAACAGCCCTATTCTTTTGCAGCAGTCGCACTCGAACCTTCGGTGGTTACGCTGATTCCTAAAGATGAATTTCTCCGTTTATTGTACTCAGACCGAGATGTAGCTGTACAATTGATTCGAGTGCTTTCTAAGAATGTAGTTGCCAAAGAAGAACAATTATTGCAATTGGCGTACAGCTCCGTCCGCAAGCGAGTAGCAAATGCACTACTGGCACTCAACGAGAAACAATCCGCAACGAGTATCCATATTCTGCGCGACGACCTAGCGGGAATGGTAGGTACGGCACGAGAGACCGTCATTCGTCTATTGAGTGAATTTAAAAGCGATGGCTATATTGAAGTAGAAAATGGCTTAATTACCATTATTAAAGCAGATAAATTAGCAGGAATGCCTGAATGATATGCTGCTATTTTTCTTACTTAGCAAACACTCTTTATCACTTATAAATAATTGACAATCAATTACTTAAGCAATATTCTTACTAGTGAGAATATCGCTTTTTATTAAAAAAAATCAAGGTGTACATAATAGTAGCACCTTGATTCATTTATGATAGAATAATATTTCGCTAATTTGTCATTATAATAATATTGCTCAATCCCGAACTGTGATTATTATACACTTAAACCATCACTAGCAACGGTATTTTACACAATTCAGCCATACGTTGCGTTTCACTTGCGTAAAACAGTCGATGTACAAAACTTTCGCGGGGCTTATACATCACCAAAACGTCCGCTCGATCTGATTCCGCAAAGTCTTCTAAACCGTGTGCAATATCATCTGTCTCTACATTATAAACCCGAAAATCTTTTGTTTCCAAAGCGGTACGTCCAAAAGCATTGAGTGTTTCGCCATCGAGATCTGTATCTTCATTTTCATCCTGACATAAATGAACGGCATCTATAGCAGGAGTAAATGGCTTCAGAATCTCTAGGGTTTTCCACAGATAATAAGGATCTGCAGCCGTAAAAGAGGTAGCGTAAGTAACGCGCTTAATTGCTTTGAAATTGCTATTTTCTGGAATCAGAAGTACTGGACAAGGTGGACGACGTACCACTCCACCACTGACCGTTCCGAGTGTTCGTTCCAACCAACTATGACGTTCTTTCGTACCAATCACAATTAAATCACTACGCTGTAAATCAGCAAAAGACAATATGTTTTGAATCGGTGTCCCCAGCTCAATCACTTCGTATAAAACGGGTGGTTTTTCAAATTCATAATTGACCTGCACTTGAGCAATAGTTTGTTCCACCCAACGAGTTAACTCCAGCCGTCTGCCTTCGATTACCTCTTGCGTAGATACTGCAATCATCACTGGTACATCCAACCCTTCCGTTTGTACTGGAAGTACATTAAGCACTTGAATGG
>JBGCES010001010.1:0-4655 GCA_045106545.1 Saprospiraceae bacterium | reverse complement strand
GTCGCATCAATTGTACTCAAATCCAAAGTCAAATCCTCGCTTATCATCAATGTATCCTTGCTCCCATTGATTTTTTCACCAATAATTACAATACTAACCGAATCCGTCATCGAAACTGAACTTTCTTCCAAATCTACTTTTAACGCTTGCCAACGATTAGCAGGCCCTGCTTTTTGTGAAATAATTCCTCCTTCATACCAAGCAATCGGAAAGGCATTACTAACAGTAACCACATCTTCAATATCGTCCGCTATCGCTTCATCAATCGCCCCTAAACCCTTTTTATAAATAAATAGATAGGGAACTGCGCCGCGTTGCTCTGTTTTGCGAATATCCTGTGCGCCTTGTTTTTCTAATACATTGAATAAATTCGCTCCATCAAAAAGTAAAGAATCTGCTGCCCAAGTTTCGGGTTGATAATCTGAATTTACAGTTCGTTGGGTAGTAAAAACAATAACGTAATGATCATCTGGTACTACTTCTTCTAAAAAATCAATCGCCTTCTTCCGATTCTCTGGCGTGTCCGTTGGATAACTAAAACCTAATTCCGCATTAGATGCCGTATTTATACTTCCATATAGTCCGCCTAGTGTGTTCAGCCAATATCGAGAAGTTTGGGGTCGCATCACGACAATATTAATTCCTTCGTGGACACTCCAAGTAAACGGTGAAGCGAAATTGGTTCCGTTTTGTACAAATTCAGGTGTATTTTGTGGCTCGTAAATCTTATTCTTCACATAAATATCTCTCGTGTCATCAATAAACTTAAAGTTACCTCGTACTGAATCTACCTCAATTTGATACAATTCATTATTCATCAATTGCGCTACTTCCTGCTGATACCACTCTCCTACTCCGTCCTCCAAAAAGGTAAAAGAACTCATTTCCCATAAGTAACCTATATTGGCGCTGATACTGTCTGGACTAACCCGCCAGTAGTAAGTCTGATCGGTTTGTAAATTATTCATGGGCTGCCAATTGATGACTCCTCCAATCTGCGTCACCCGACCACTTTGTAAATTAGGAGAGTTAAAATCAGCGTTAGTGTCCAACTCAAAGACATAAGTCCGTTCTGGAGCAAAAGCATCGGTGGTAGAGGCTTTTAGCGTTACCTTTTCTGTACTGACTACGCCGTATTCACTGGGATAAATTGGGAATGCAGTATTATCTGTAATATAAAATTCAATTCCTAATTGCCCATTTTTATCCAATAATGAATTATTGGATTCAGCTGCCATAGTCGGTAATTCTTCTACTTGATTGGTCGCATCAATCTGAATCAGCAAGCGATTTTGTCCGACCGACGATTTACCTTGGATAGGTAATTTAAAAATATATTGCTCCCGATTGGCGGGTGCTATCACCATCCGTTTAGCTAATTCTACTTGTCTTCCATCGGGTAGCTGCTGCTTTATGTCAATTTGTATAGAATCTAATACTTGTGTTCCTATATTCAATACCTCAAAAGCCACTTTAAAACTATCTTGTTGGACATTGATAACATTAGGTTCTATTTGAATACTAGTATCATCAATAATAAAATCTGCTCCTCGTGAGCTATGCAACTTCAAAGCAGGATCGCCCTGTAAAGTATATTGCTGAAGCAAAATCTCCATTCCAATATCTTCCCGAGCCGCATAATACGCTGAGGTCTGTTGGAAAATTTTACCAATCGGTTCGCCATATAATTCTTCGCTCGCTAATTGATAAAATCGATCACCGTATTGAGATAAACTGCTTACAAATCCTAGTCCGCGTGATGCACCAAAAGCCAACGCACCTTTATCTTCATAAAAAACAAATCGCTCACTAATCGCAGTACTAGCAGTAAAAATATTACCCGAATAGCATCCAAATGACAACATCAGTGGATATTTACCCTGATTTTGATAATTCGCTGGATTATCAATATTGAAATCAAAGGTACCAGGCGAACTATGCCCAAAGAAACTAATAATCGAAACGCCCTCGTTGATGCGATCAAAAATAGTTTCTGAACGGGCGACTTGAATAGGATCAGTACTAGTTTTGTAAACAGAGGTGACATTGCCCGCAAAGCGATTACGTTCAGCTATATTTTCAAAATTATTCAAGAACTGGCGAATAGATTCTGCCTCTGCCCCTCTCGCACCACCTAAATGCAATATTTCTTTCATCCACGCCCGTCCTGCAATGGTTTGCGGTGCATTCACTTGGGCTTCGTGTTGTTGAACTTTACGCAGGTAGGTATAGAGTTGTTCATTATCCTGCACGGCGATGCGACCAATCGGAAAGATAGGTATAGAAGATTCATTGTCTGTCAATAACAAATTATCAGAAGCTGGCCAACCAAAGGAAGGGACAAAAAAGGTCTGCTCAAAAGCTTCTTCAAATTGTGTAGAACTGCGTATATCTCGATACTCCCGACCTTTACCGATAATGAAAAAGTATTTCGGATTCGACCAGTTCTCTTTTATATAATGGGCAAAATTTCTAATTGCAATTGGATGACTGTAAACACCATATCCAAACTGGTCATATAACTGCTCAATGTCAATAATCACAGGCTGATGACTACCGCCTACCGCCGATAAACGATAATTAGCGTAAGCTGGCACTCCATTTTCATCTTCAATAAATTTAGGGTGTGATAGAATAATGAAATCACCTTCTTGATTATCATAATTGACAAAATTCGCGGCTTGCAGTTCGGTCACTATCTGAATCGCATCAGGCACTACTAAAACCAACTTTACATTCTCCGTAGAAGCAGGTAGCAAAAATTTATACCTCCCTCCTACTCTACTGGCAGAGAGGATACGCCGATTGGTGATGTCCCAGAGTTGGCTTTCTTCAGAGCTAATCCCAAAGTTTCTAATATCCAAAAGACACGGTTGATCCGCAGCTGGAAGTTCTAATTCATAATAATCTTTATTTTGTAGTGACCATTTTCTTGGATATCGAACGCTGGCATTTGCTAACACGTGTTGGTCTGCGCTACCTATAGCTCCCTTGATGTTTAATCGAACCGTATTTTCTGTTAGGGGAATTTCAAAAGTAGGTTGGAATAATGCTACTTCCGTAAAAGTAGTATCTAGATAAAGATCGTCATTAATCATAATTTGCAGCTGGTGCTCTCCTACATTAGTTGCCAAACGCAAATCTACCATTGCCGACTCTACGGCATCCGAACGTTGTGGAGTTGAAATGTTCAGATTTCGATTTGCTGAACGACCGCTAGCAAATCCTTCTGCTAAATCAAAATTAGAATGATAAACATCAAAGCCGATAATTTTTTGATAGGTTTTAAAAAGAGCATTACTAAAATTTCGCTCTGATACATCCCAAAACCACTCTTCTGCCGCTGGTAAGTCTCCGCTTAGGTCGTTCTCTCTTTCTTCAAAAATTAACTCCTCCCCTTCCCCGTCGCGCCAAGTCAAAAAATAAATACTCGTATCGCTAAACATGCTAAATTTTGGGTTCAGCATTTCTTGACTCGGCTCTTTGAATAAATAGCTATCTAATGTTGAACGATTTTTCTGTCCATAAAACTCAACAAAATCTCCACTTTCCAAATTACCCGTTGCACGTGACACGTGTAACGGCACACGCTGCCCTTTGCAATAAAGTTCATATGCCGACACAGATATATCTTCTATTGGAATACCTGAATCTGCCAGTAAATTTGAAGTAATTCGATAGATTCCGTCCTCCCCAGCTTTTATTTTGAAATAGCGCTCAGCTTGTTCATAATTGATCCATTCGTTTCCATAAAGGCTATCTCCAGTTATGGGCTGCCACATTTGAGCATAAAGAGCTGAAGTAGAGATAAGAAAAAGAGAAATTTGTAATATATAAATAGTAGAAAGTCTCAGTATCATGTTTATGGTGGAATATAACGTTTGTGTTGTATTGGGTATTTTCAAATTGTTTTTTACAAATATAAAATTAATACGTCGTTCTGAAAAATACGCTTTTTAGGGTTGTCCAGTAGCTGACACTCAAAGTATTTTCACGAATACTACAAACCAAATCGCATCTATTGGTTCGCAAGGATTTCATTAGCTTTAAAATGTCCACAACTAAGCAACTGGCCAGAAATAAGTAAATCTAATTTAGAGGATAAAAATACGTACAGATGATTGATTTTTAACGCATTGAGTAATCTGTCTTCTGTCAGATTTATCAGCCTGCTCCTGCCTGCCCCGAACTTGATTCGGGGAAGTATTTCGGAGGTCTCTTTTCTGTCCTCTCACTTACTTAATTTTTCCAGTGGAGTACGTCCCTTGTTCCGTTTCCCTTTACCAATGACCTGTGCCCCTTACCACAGTTAAGTTGACACTTAAAAACTTACGCTTTTCAAGTCTCACATTGGGAGTTCTACATTTCACTTATCAATTTTTACTTAAAGCTTTTCATGTATCATTTTTCATTTAAAGCTTAATAAGTTTAGCGCTTAAATTGTAACGTTGCACGTGCAACGTTACAATGGGTATTTAAACTTGCAAGTGATGGAACGTTACACGTGCAACGTTTTACATTTAACATGTATAATAAAAAAAAAAAAAGTAATTTCAAAAGAGAATAACAATAACTCACAGCAAATAACTGCCGAATTTGAATTACAGAAACCTTTAAAGCGTATTAAGAACAATTTTAAGGCATAATTATTAGAC
>JBGCES010000101.1:0-17006 GCA_045106545.1 Saprospiraceae bacterium | reverse complement strand
CCCTTACAATTTGCTAATTACCTAGCGATTAAATGGTTGGATGAAAACGAGCGGCAAGATTATGAAAATATTACCCACGATTTTTGGGTATCAAGAGTAAATAAAATTGGGAAAAAGGAATGGCGGAATTTCGCGGAGAGTGATTTGGTGAAAGCTGATAAATTCTATGTGAGTCCTGCACCAGAAGAGCAACCAGGTTTGTTTTGGTTAGATGTTGGACTTAGTATTTTACAAGAAGCATTTTTCTTAATCTCGTTCTAAGTGTTGACGAAATAAGTAGGTTATTTATTAAAAGTTATCAAAGTCTTTGCGACCATTTTTCACTCAACACTACAGGTGGCGATAAGCATAAATCTTCTAGTTCAGACAAAGAACCACGAAATACATTCAAATCTACATCGCCCTGTACGCCTTTGATGCGCCCACGATTACCGTATTGCCAAAAATCCCATTGGCTACCGTCCGCAAGCGTTGGCTGCCGCGAGTCATTATAACGCGCTAACCACAATGGATAATTTTTAAACTGTCCTGCCAAATGGCGGTTGTAAAATTTATGATAAGTATAAAGAACGGGTTTGATGTTATAATGCGCTTCCACCAAATTCAACCACATTCGCACGCCGTCTAGCAGTTGCGCATTGCTCACGCCATCCAAGACCTCAATATCCAAAACGGGCGGTAAATCACCCGGACGAATATCGACCATATCAATAAAATTACGCGCTTGAATATCTGCGGGAATCGTTGGTCGGAAGAAGTGATAGGCACCACGTTTCAAGCCAACGCGTTCCATTTCTGCCCAATTGTGACAAAAAATAGAATCCACGAGCGTCATTCCTTCCGTGGCTTTGACAAAAGCAAATTGAATATTTTGTTGAGCTAAAGTATCCCAGTTGACATAAGATTGATAATGAGAAATATCAATACCATGAACAGCATATCCCTGCATACGCTCCGTGCGGAGATCGCAAGCACTCCAGAGGAGTAAAAAGATAATAACAGTTAACCAATAACGCATTGCGCCGTTCAATTTTGTTTGCCATCCGAGGGAGTTGAGTCGCGTTTAGGTTGGAGATTTAATTTTGTTTTGCTGTTAATATAGGAATACGAATAAAATAAATCTTTCAATTTAGAAATGGTGGTTTTTTGTATGATTTTAAAAATTATAGAAAAAATTATCAATTCTAAATTTCAAAAGGAAGATTTATTGTTTCGTCAATACATAGATGCGTGTTCGCGACTAACGATTAGGATGTTCTGGGATAATAAAAGGTGATTAGAAATACTTTCCGAGGTAAAAACGGAATCTAACCATTAATAAATCTAATACTATTCAAACGTTAATTTAACGAAAAAGATGCTTCGCCGCTGGCTTTGCGCCAATTTTAATACTTTAGTAACGATTTTCAGCGAACTTTCTTACGTTTCACTTTTTAATTTAACAAAAATACCGCCAAGAATCTAAACGGTTGATGGTAAAAGGTAGACGGCAGACGGCCCGTTAACCGTCCACCTTCTACCGCAGAGCTGTTAAGTTCTTCAATGTAAAATGTAAAAGACTAAATGTAAAATTCAAAAGTACACTATATACGTACAAAAGCGGTTCGAATCATGACGTGTACCTTTTACATTTTGCGGTTTTACATTTTAAATTTTACATTAAAATTAGCACTTAACAGCTCTGCCTTCTACCGTCAACCTATTATACATATGCAGACATTAGAAAAAGCAAATAAGAAGGAGATATTAGCCAGCTTCGCTATTTTTCAAAACTTGGGAGAAGAAGTCATAGATTGGTTTTTGAGCAAAGCAGAATATCAGGAGATTGCGGAAGGTGAACGTCCGTTCGAAGTCGGCGCGCCCGCCGATTGGCTACTCGTCATGCTGGATGGAAAAATGGTTTTCAAACTTGTCCAAAATGGAACAACCAAAGAAGTTGGAATGTGGGAAACGGGCGATGTAACGGGATTACTACCTTTCTCACGTATGAAAGAGTTTGGTGGTTTTGCGACTGCTTTGCGCAAGAGTAAATTATTGAAATTACATAAAAGATACTTCACCGAAATGGTCAACGTCAGCTATGAATTGACCCAAAGGCTTGTTGCCGAGATGACAGATCGGGTGCGCAACTTTACTTCAAGACGAACGCAAGATGAGAAGCTGATGGCACTCGGTAAACTCTCCGCTGGTTTAGCACATGAGTTAAATAACCCTGCCTCTGCTATGGTGCGCAGTGCCGACGAGTTGCAGCAACGGATGCACATCACTCCGGAGCGATTTAAAGAAGTGATTACGATGCGAATCACCACTGAACAAACAGATGCAGTCAATGAAATTATTTTTAATAAAATAAAAACGGCGCACGAAATAGATTTAAGTCTGATGGAACGCGAGGAGCAATTAGACGATCTGATGGATTGGATGGAAGATAACGATATTCGCAATGCCGACGATACCGCCGAAACGTTCGTAGATTACGGAATCTCCGTCGATGAATGTGACCGTATCGCCGAGATTTTGGAACAAGACTATCTTAGTCCCGTTTTTCAGTGGTTAGAAAATGTGCTTTCCAACGAAAAATTGGTACTGGAAATTCGCGAATCTGCGGACCGTATCGCTGAGTTAGTACGTTCCGTGAAGGCTTATTCACATATGGATCGTGGACGAGATATGGAATTAACCGATATTCACGATGGCATTCGTTCGACGATTATGATGTTGAAGCATAAGTTGAAATCGAAGAACATTCAGCTCGACAAAGATTTTGATAATAACATCCCACAATTAAAAGCCTACGTTAGTCAACTCAATCAGGTTTGGACAAATATCATAGTCAACGCCATTCACGCTATGGATAAAGGTGGCAAATTAACCATCAAAACGTTTGAAGAACGTGGCAATGTTTGCGTTCAGATAGCCGATACGGGAAAAGGGATTCCAGAAGATATTATTACGCGTATCTTTGAACCGTTTTTCACCACTAAAAAAATGGACGAAGGTACTGGCATAGGCTTGGATATTGTCAAAAAAATCCTCACTCGCCATAAAGCTGACATCAGTGTAGAAAGCGAACCAGGCAATACGACTTTTTCGATCTGCTTTCCGCAAAATTGTGAATTGTAGAGGGGATGTTGGATATTGGATTTGGGATATTGGACAACGTATAAATTAGCTTATTTCATACTGGTTCAAACCACATCCGAACAACTTTCAAACCACATTTACACTACATTCACACCACCTTCGAACTATATTTTCTATGTCCGACACAAAGAAGCCCATTATTTTTTCAATTGACGATGACGCGCAAGTATTGCGTTCTATCAAACGCGACTTGCGGAGTAAATATAAATCTGATTATCGCATCATTAGTACCATTTCGGCAAACGAGGCACTTGACTCTTTAGCAGAATTAAAAAAGAAAGGCGATACCGTAGCTCTTTTTCTCTCCGATCAGCGAATGCCTGAAATGCTCGGGGTAGAATTTTTAGAAAAAGCAAAAACGTATTTTCCTATTGCCAAACGCGTCTTACTGACCGCTTATTCAGACACTAATGCTGCCATCAAAGCGATTAACGATGTACAGTTAGATTATTATTTAATGAAGCCCTGGGATCCGCCAACGGAGAAATTATATCCCGTTTTGGACGACTTGCTGGACGATTGGCAAGCCGAGTATCGCCCCGAGTTTCAAGGCATCAAAGTGGTAGGTTATCAATACTCGCCCCTCTCCCACTCTATCAAAGATTTCCTTTCGGGAAACTTACGCCCGTACCAATGGCTGGATATTGAAAATAATCCGAAAGCACAGGAATTATTAGACTTACATAGTTTAGATACCAAGTGTTTACCCGCTGTGTTTTTTCAGGATGGCGAACATTTACAACAACCTGATTTACAAACACTTGCTACCAAAGTTGGCATGAATCCCAATGCCCAATCTGACCTATACGATGTCGTGATTATCGGTGCTGGGCCCGCAGGTTTAGCCGCAGCAGTTTATGGTGGATCAGAGGGTTTAAAAACATTATTGATTGAAAAACGCGCGCCGGGTGGACAGGCGGGTACGAGTTCACGGATTGAGAATTATTTGGGTTTCCCAAAAGGGCTGAGTGGTTCTGATTTGGCGCGGCGGGCGTTAACGCAAGCGACACGTTTTGGAATTGAATTTCTCTCGCCGCAAGAGGTTGTTGAAATTGAAACGGAAGGCAATTATAAAATTATTCACCTAGCCGATGGAAGTAAAGTCAATGCAAAAAGTGTGATTGTTACCACGGGGGTAGATTATCGCAAGTTGTCTTCCGAAGGCATTTCTGATTTTACGGGCGCGGGTATTTACTATGGCGCAGCGATGACTGAAGCAAGATCATGTACCGACCAAAATGTATTTGTAGTAGGTGGTGGAAATTCAGCAGGACAAGGCGCGGTTTATTTATCACAATTTGCTAAAAAGGTAACCATTTTAATTCGCCGTGAAGATTTGACTTCTTCGATGTCCTCTTATCTAATTGACCAAATTGATGCGATTGAAAATATCGAAGTGCTTGGGAAACGCCAAATCGTGAAAGCTACGGGTGAAGCACATTTAAGCTGCTTAGAAATTGAAAATTTAAGCGATAAAACTACTTATAGCGACCCTGCTGATGCCTTATTTATCTTTATTGGCGCACGCCCATTTACGGATTGGCTAGAACAAAAAATTATTCGCAACGAGAAAGGATTTCTTACGACAGGACGTGATTTGCAATTGCATGCTGATTTCAAAAAATTCTGGAAAAAAGACCGCGAACCATTTCTACTGGAAACTTGTGAACCAGGTGTTTTCGCAGCGGGTGATGTCCGCGCAGGCGCGATGAATCGAGTCGCTTCGGCGGTGGGTGAAGGAGCGATGGCGATTAAGTTTGTGCATGAATATTTGGCGGAAATTTGATAAAAAATTAGTATTTTTAGCTAAAATTGCTCCATTATGACGCAAATTACTTTTTCCATACCGAACGACCAAGACGCTGAATTGCTTCTATCTCTAGCAAAAAGACTGAATGCAGAAGTTGTCGAAATTCAATCGAATGATCAGCTTTCTGAAATTGATTTTTGGAAATTAATCGCTCAGATCGATCTTTCTGACACTGCGTGGGAAGCAGATACCGCTACGGATAAGTTAGTAAAAATATTAAGTCAAAAGAGCGTTGCGACAATTCAGCAATTTCAAGATATTTTAGCAGCTAAGTTGTTTGCACTGGATAAAAAACTATTCGCCCAGCAATTGGCAGAACGTTACGCTTGGCAACTCGACCAACCTTTTTCAAGTGATCATTTTCTTTACGCTCGCGCTTATGTGATTGCTCAAGGAAAGTATTTTTATGAAAAGGTGCTAAAAAATCCAGCTTTAATGCCCCAGAATGAAGTTTTTGAAGAACTCCTCTATGTAGCAGCAACGGCTTACGAAAAGAAAACAGGTGAAGCGTTTAATTATATTCCATCTGTTTCTTTTGAAACTTTTAGTAACCCTGATGGCTGGGAAAAGACGTTGACAGAAAGATTAAATTCTCCCTCTTAAAATGCACGGAAATAATAAACGCAACCGCCGTAAACACCATCTTTATCAAATAGAAGATAACGAGGATAATGACATTTATAAATATGGTATTTGCGGACGTTCTCTCAAAAAAGATGGTACTTCTCGACGCGCTGACCAGCAGGTAAATCTATTCAATCGAGTAGTCGGCTGGGTACGCTTTTCAGCTACCGTTTTACTTACAAATATTCAAGGTAGAAGTGAAGCAGAAGATATAGAACGAAAATATATTGAAGATTATAAAAAGACCAATGGTCGTTATCCGCGTGGAAATCAATAAGTCATCAAAAATTCAGCTTACCCATATCACCAATCCCCACAAACCCCGACCAATAAAAAGGATGAACTTGCGCATGATTACGGTTTTTATCATTAATAAAAGCCAATTTAGCTTTACGTAATGCCGCGTCTTTGGTCATCCCTTTCTTCAAATTTTGATAAAATAAAAGCATCAAATCTTTCGTAGATTCATCTTCTACACTCCAGAGTGAAGTGATAATACTTTTCGCGCCAGCGTACGTAAAACCACGCGCTAAACTGATAATACCTTCGCCGCGTTGTAATTCACCAATCCCCGTTTCACAGGCAGAAAGCACTACCATATCAGCATTCAGTTGAAGATTGTATAAATCGCGCACGTAGAGCAATTCATTTTCAATGCTATCTTTCTGTTCCGTAAATGCCAAGAAGGAATAATCTCCCGCTTTATCATTTGCCTTACCGTGCGTAGAAAGGTGGAGAATACGATAACGACTCGCATTTTTGATAAAACTTTCCTCAGTCGCTGCCGCTTGTTGCAAAACTCTACCGCCCATCAGTTGCTGAATGCCATGTACTTCTGCGCCAGAATGAGGTAGTGGTTTCAAATCTTCATATACCCGCGTAGAGAGACCACGACTATTGGAAGCATAAATTTCGCCTTCTTCATAAAATGGTGCAAAGGCTAAAAAGTTATCGCGCTCTTCAGTTAGCACGTGTTGTTTCTCAACCACTTCACGCAGTAAAGTAGCGGAATAGCAGTAGCTAATTTGCTTATCCTTAATCCAATAAGCATAATTTTTTAATCGCGCTGGCTTGGTAACTGGTCGAGTTAATAATGCCTCAAAAGGAACATAACCTAATACACCATCGGGAATGATGACGACTTCTTTTTTTAGATGCGTCGCTATGGGCGCAACTAATTTTTCATACAATTGGTGTCCTGCACTACACAAATCTGCCATTGCCGTGCGATAGCTATCGCTATGATTGGCTTGACGCAATTTAGATACCCAATCATTAAGCGGGAAATCTTTTTTAATCTGATGAGCATGAATAGCATCTTGATTAATGACAAAAGCGGTAACTGTCGAGTCTCCCACAAAATATTCTAGCAACGTCTTTTCTGGATGCAATAATTCTTTCTGAATTTCAGCAATTTCCATTAAAGCCGTTTCGTATTTTAAATCTAAATAATCTGGATAATTCGCTTCAATCTTCCCCTTTAATTCTTCTTGCTGTCTTTTCAAATCAAAAATCTCTCCGCTGACTGCTATAACAGTACTATCCAGTTCGCTGGTTTCTTCCTCCAAAAGCGTTTGCTTTTGTTTTTCTATAGCGGTCAATTGTTTACGAAGCGAAAATTCTAACTGTGTAATGCTATCTGGTAAATTTGCGTAAGCCAGTGCGTCCACTTCTTGCATCGCTTCAAAAAGTAAAAGAGATTTATTCTGTTCGCTGAGTTGAAAAGCATATTCCAGATAATTACGTTCGCTGGTTTCTTGATAAAGTGCCAAATTAACGGCTACTGCCTGCTCAAAAATTTCAAAATATTGACTAGATAGAAACTGCCGAGAGTCTCGATCAAAAGTTTGCATTTGATATTCAACCGCGCCGATGGCCTGCATATATCCATCATTGGCAGATTTTAAAAAATTGGGCTGCGCTCGATCTTCATACAAACGAAAATGCGCCAAACTGCGCTGATGCAATGTTTTGATTAACGTTTTTAAAGAAGTCGCTTTCGCGTATTGATATTGGCGGGAGTAATTTAGGGAAACAAGCGATTTGGAATATTCCATAATCGCGAGGTTATATTTTCCCTGCGCGAAATAGAGTGAAGCTACGTCATTTTGGCGTTCTGCAATGGCAGGATGCATAGGTTCTACCCAATTTTTATCAATTTCTAGTGCCTTCTTTAAGTACGCTAGAGAAATTTCATATTGCTCCTGTTTTTTATAAATCCGTCCCAAATTGCTATAAGTAAAAGCAGTATGGTAATGATCTTCGCCTAGTACTCGCAAACGTAAGTCCAATGCCAACTCGTGGTATTCTATGGCTTTCGCAAAATCGCCCTTTCTTTCGTAAGCATTACCTAAGTTATTGTAAGAATAAGCAATCATCGGATGATCCTTGCGGAGCACTTCTTTATGAATGGCTAAAGTTTTTTTATGATATTCGATAGCTTGGTCGTACTTCTCTTGAATGGAATAAATATTACCTAAATTCATGTAAGTCACTGCCGACCGATAGTTCGGTTTATCAGAAACTTGTTGCCGAACGGCTAATGATTTTTCATTGTATTGAATTGCACGTTCATAATCTGCCTTTTTCTTATATACCAGACCGATACTGTGATAAGTATCTGCAATCGTAGCGCTAGGAAATTCCAAGACTTTCATCTGAATATCTAGCGTTTTCTTATACATCTCAATGGATTGCTCATATTTTCCATCATTACGATATGCCAATGCAGTTCGACCATAGCATTTTGCTACCTCTTCGTGTTCTTCTCCATATATTTTTAGATAAATCTCCGTAGCCGTTTTAAAATATTCTAATGCTGCTCGAAAATGATTGAGCCGCTGCTGCGCAATGCCAATATTAAAATAGGACTTGGCAACTAGCGGATGTTCGTAATCCAGCAAGCTTAAACGAATCGCCAGTGCATTTTCCCAAGCTTCGTTATTCAGCTCCTCATCGGTACCTTTTTGAGCATAAATGTTACCGATCTGTTCCCAGCAATCCGCCACTTCTAACGCATTAATGCCCAGCGTATTTTCGTAGATCAGCTGCGCCGCTTGAGTTTTTTCTAATGCAATTTCATATTGTCCGTTATTCAACGAATCCTTAGCTACGCTTAATAAAAGCCGCGCTTTTGCCGTGTCAGCAACAGTTGTATTACTCGATATAGGAGTGAGTTGTCCAAAGGTATTTGAACATACCATCAGCGATAAGGTGATCGCAATGAAAAAACGAAGTAAATAGAGTAGCATGGCGTAGGAGTTTGTATGGTAGAGTTTCTTAAGGTTGACGGTTTCAGCTGATTTGCGGGTTAGCAAATATATCTCCTTTTAAAGATGTTACAAACATGGAAAGGTCACATATAAAATTAGGACTGTACAAAGTTTTTATTTGACGCTGATTCTCTATGATTTTTTCCGTAATGCTACGGAAAAAATCTGCGTTTATCTGCGTCAAAAACTGTGTCTTTTGCAAAACTTTGTACAAGCCTAATATAAAATTAGAAATTCTTTGATAAATTCAGTAATCAAGTCAGGCGGCAACTATTCTTAACGCTACCCTATGGTCGCTTTTTCAAAATATTTTATATCTGACCATGGAATTTATCAAAGAATGAAATTAAAAAAACACACGCAAGAGAAGTCGATTTTTTATAAAAAGAATGGCTAAGATAACATTTTAACGAGACTAAATTCGTTTATATTCTCATAGCACTCTGATTATCAATTAATTATAACAAAAATTTAAATCTTATCAAAATCTATTTTCAAATAGGCTCCTAATAAAAAGAGACCGCAGATAAAACTATCTACGATCTCGAAACCATCGTTTGTTATGTTCTGGAAAATTTCTTTATCAAGGTTTTTATGGGGGTCAACGATAATTATAATTTGTTATTTGTCACTGACATTAGAGTAGTACAGGAACGATGAAAAGCGTTATAGCTTTTTGTGAAAAAAATTAATGAAAAAATTAAATTATTTTTTAAATAGCTGATAATCAGATACTTGCAATAAAAATAATTTTTCTTTTTTTAGCATAAATTATATTTTTAGAGCCATACACTTTCTATTTTGATAATGCGTATCTAACAGTTCTAAATATCTTAACTTATTTATATCATTACCAATCCGTATAGGTTTTGCTTACGAAAAGTATTTAAGTAACGGTGAAAAAATAACTCTGCCATCTGGACTGACTTATTATTTCATCGTTACTAAGTCGCTTGCTAAGAGCAATTTGCCACAATTTGACAATTAAACAATTCCGTCCATTCACTCATCTTTCTTTTTAAAGTAAAAATCAAATATTAATCTGATTAATAGTTTGACAATCAAACAGTTAGGCTACTTTATTTGTAAAAAAAATTATCTTTACTTAAATTTTTAGCAAAATCAGCTAACACTCCTTCATTAACTTGTACTAATACTTTGAGTAAAACATCATATACCGATCCTGAATTGATTGACATGATTTGTCATCCAGAAAAAGGGCGAGACGCTGCTTTAAAATATGCTTACCTCAGTTGGCGGAAAGACGCAATGAATATTTTAAAGTCAATGGGCACATCGACAAACGATACGGAGGATGCCGTGCAGGAAGCAATTGTTGTTTTTGATAAAGGCATTCGCTTAGGCAACTTTCGTGGTGGCAGTAGTTTAAAAACTTACTTCATCAGTATCTGTAAAGGCAGGGTTTCATCAAATCGCCGCAGTGTCAAACGCATCAATTGGACAGACGACCACTTGACGATGGACAGTGTGGAAGAGGTTCAACCTGAAATCATTATGCTATCGGATGAAAAAATTTCGATTATTCGGCAAATGGTTGGTCTATTAGATAAGACTTGTCAGGAAGTAATTAAACTGTATAAACTAAATTACGCCAATCAGGAAATCGCCGAGCTGCTCGATTTGAATAATGCAAATAATGCCCGTCAGTGGGTTCATAAATGCAAAAATCGACTGAAGAAAATCATCGCACAACATCCAACTTATAGCGATTATTTTAAATAATAAATCATCTACTATTAACCGATCATTACCCAGCTCTAAAAAGACAATGCCACCATGAATGAAGAGAGAAATACACAAATAGAGACTTACCTGCTAGGTAGAATGTCCGCAGCAGAAAGGGTTGTTTTTGAAAAAAAACTAACCACAGATACCTCACTGGCTAACGCTTTGCGAGAACAAGAGATGGATCACGATGTGATGGAGGCAGTAGTAGAAATGGATTTATTTCGCAATTTAAAAACTTGGCAAAAAGAAGCTAATAAGGTTACCAAACTAACATCCCAAAAGGAAGCGAAGATCGTTCCTTTGTATCGTCGCTTTTCAACTTTAGCCATTGCAGCTTCATTTCTCCTACTAATTAGTGCAGCATTTTGGTTGTTTCAATCCGAAACAAATTTAACTCCTGATAATCCAACAATCGCACAGACCACACCTCCTGCTCCCACGCCAGTACCGCCAATTGAAGTACCCGTAGAAGAGCCAATTGCCGAAACAGGAAATAACGAAACGCCTACTGGAGAAGATTCTCAAAACACTACTCCAATAGAAACGCCAAAAGTCAATCCTAGTACTACAACATCTGATTACTTGGCCATCGCTGATACATATAACAATCCCTTACAACTGGGTACAATTCGTAGCGGCGGAACAGAAAACGATTTATTGACGGCGGCTTTAGAAGATCTAAAAAATGGAAGGTTAGCGCAAGGAATTGAAAAATTAAACACCTTAATAGCAGAAGAGCCAACCAACGCTGATGCGCATTATTATCTTGGTTTAGCTCAGTATCAGCAGAAAAATTACAGCGCGGCTATCGCGCCATTACAAATGGTAAGTACTGATCCATTTTATTTAGAAAGTGAAAAAGCACAATGGTACTTAGTCTTGGCTTATTTGCAAAATGGACAAAAATCAAAAGCAAAGGCTGCCATAAAAGAATTGGTAGCAGATACAGAACATAGCTATCATATACCCGCAAAAAAAATAGCAGCTACTTTGTAACTGCTATTTTTCCAATCTGCCTAGTGCAGGTGATGTTTCTTAAATTTAATTTTCCGCTACTTCTGTTTTCACTTCACCTTCCAAGTATAATTTAATTGGCTTAGAAGAAGCATTCGTCATTACGGTAACGACTGGCTTTTGCTTACCAAATTTGCCTTTACTATTAAAACTTACATTAATTGAACTCCGCTCGCCCGGTTTGATCGGAACAAAAGGATAGCCTGGATAAGTACAACCGCAAGTAGCCGAAGCATCTTTGATTAATAATGGTGCATCACCAACATTATCAAAGAAAAACTCCGTTCTAATCGTTTCGCCCTCTTCAATCAAACCAAAGTAATGGGTTGTTTTAGCAAATTCGATCTTTGGTCGCTTTTTTGATTTTTTAGGTGCTTTTTTCTCTTTTTTAACAGGTTTTGCTACCACTTTTTCTGGTTCAACTGTTTTTTCTACTGGTTGCTCATCTTTTAGTTCTACCACTTCTTCTGATTCTTCCAGTATTTCTTCTTTGTCCACTTCATCTACCGCTTCCTTGGTATTGGTGATCGGTTGAGCAGTAGCCATTATCGTTGGCTTAATTTCTTCTAGACTAATCGTTGCTTGATCCGCATTCGGATGTTCATGACCACAAGAGCTAAAAATGACCAGAACGGTCAGTAAAATTATAATTAAACGAAACATATTCTTATTTTTTGTTTGGTATATCAGACAATACTAAGACGCAATTTGAACTTAAATGTAACCCTTTTTGCACGAAACGTTTGTTAATAAATTGAAAACGGAAGCTATCGTGCTGAATAACTTCCATTTATAATATTTTAAAACTAGCAAGTCATTTATAACAACTGTAACTATTTTATCAAAAAATCATCCGCGCTCAATCGGACAAGTCATACAGTGCGAACCTCCACGCGCACGTGATAATTCATTACTTGGCAAAGTGATAATTGTATTTTTTAGCTCCGCTGGTTTGATAGTACCTGCTTTTAAACCCTTTAAAAAATCGTAAGCGTGTAGAATATCATAACCGTAATCACGGAACGCATTTTCAGTTTTTGGATTGCGATCGTAAGTCAAAGCGATTCCAGGTTTTAGGGCAACTAAATTGCAGCCATCTGTCCACTGCTCGCGTTCTTGATAAGGCGATTCGCCATCACCACTCAAAATGAATTTCATCCGTGGATTAATCTCCGTTAGTAGAAAATCCTTTACCGAAGCGTAAGTTGTTAATTGCCCATAATCGCGATGTACTTCTACATTAGACGCCAATCCATCAATCACAATTGGTTTGAACGCTACGGTATGATTTTTATTAATTTGGGTAAAAATTGTATCAATGTGCATGCAGGAACGATCCGCAGGAATATTGATTTGCACGACATTTTTCACCACTTTACGTTTAAATAGTTCTTCGCGCAAAATCTTAATCGTATGCGCATTAGTCCGTTCACTACAACCAATCAGCAAATAATCTTCATTAATAATCATCACATCACCGCCTTCGATCGAAACGGGTTCGCCCTTACGCGAAGGAGGAAAATCATCGACATGATTGAGATTAATTACCTTTCCAGATTCATGTAATTTTTGAAAAATAGGGTGTGCATAAAAGATAAAGCGCGTTAGAAAGTTTTCTCGAAAACGCGCTTCCTTTGCCGCTTTCGTTATAATAACGTGGTCATTAACAGTTACCGCAATATCTCGTGTAAAAATAAAATTAGGAATTGGATCAAAGAAAATATGATCGCCTGCTTCATAATAACCCGTAATCAATACCTCCGCTAATTGTACGTCATCTAAAGCTTCCAGAATTTCACGATATGCTTGTGGGATTTCTTCGTAGTAAATGATTTTATCCATCATTTCCTTCCGTGCTTCTGGTTTTGCACCAAGCGCCTCTACTAACAATTGATTGGTTTCCAAAACATTCTCTTCTCCCAAAAACGCCTTCAACACTTGCGTAAAAACGTCGTGTTCCTCTTGCATTTTTGGTAAATAAACGATGTCGTCAAATAGCAACTCCTCGGCGTACTTGGGTGAAACGCGAGCGATGCCTTCATCTGGTCGGTGGACAATTACGCGTTTGAGTGGCTGAATTTCAGAAGCAACGTGAATAACTTGAGTCATGTGGTGTTGATGATTTTTATTAATGGAGTGCACCGTTGAACGCTCCAATATTTGGTTAGGCAGATTGGTAGAAATAGTTTTATTTTACAACAAATACGGTTACTGCAAATGTAATTAATTAAAACGATGGATTAATTGCGTTCTGGCAAAATCGTCTTGTTTCAGGTCGCCATCATTCCATCATTGATATTTTATGAAAAATCTGATCCAAAAGTTTATTAATTTAATCTTGTACAGCAATTGCTGGATTGCGCTCTGCGCGGTAGCGATGGTTCTGCAAACGGAATTGATTTTTTTAGGGCACTTACAATGGAGTAATTATGCGGCTTTCGTTTTTACAGCTACGCTATTTGTGTATGCGCTGCATCGCGTGGTGGGATTAGAAAAAGTCGCAGCTTTTCAGGAGAAAGGACGCTTTTTAGTAATTTCTAATTTTAAAAGCCACATTGCGATTTACGCTGGATTATCAGGATTGGCTTGTCTTTATTTTTTTATAAAAATGGCATGGTGGGCGCAAGTCGCGCTGGTCGTTCCAGGTGTTTTATCACTGGGCTACGTTCTACCAATTTTTGGTAAAAAACGGAGATTGCGCGATTTTAATTTTATAAAAATATTCCTAATTGCGATAGTATGGTCGTGGGTGACCGTATTAATTCCAGCTACTTATTGTGGACAAATTTTTTCTACAGGATTACTCATTATGACAATAGAAAGAGCTCTGTTTATCTTTGCATTAACACTACCTTTTGATATTCGTGATTTAAAAGTGGATCAACATACTGGAGTGAAAACAATTCCTGCCGCACTAGGCAAAAAAAATGCTAAACTACTCGCATTCAGCAGTTTAGCGCTTACATTAATCTTAGTACAAATTAATATTTCTAGCGGTTTCTACGCTAATATATCCTTACTACCTTTCATCATTTCTGCACTAATCAGTTCCATTTTTATTTATTTTGCAGACGATACGCGGCATGACTATTTTTATACGGCAGGTGTAGATGGAATGATGATTGTGCAATTTGTTTTGGTTTATCTTTTTTGTTTCAACTAACTAATCAATCGCCCTAAGTCGCCAAACCAAAACCACTGCCAAAATACTCATCCCAATCGCAAAATAACCAACTAGATGATAATTTTGTAACGTCCCCGTTACGGGATCATTTACAATAATTGAACCTGCAATCAGCGAACCTACTGCCAACGCTAATTCAACTAGAGAAGAACGCACACTCATAAAACTACCTCGATTTTCGGGTTTTACCACGGAAGTAACTAAAGTTGTAGCGGGCACCGTTCGTCCACTCGATACCACAAAATAAGATGAGGTAACCACTAACGCTAAAGCGATGGAAACAGGTGGTAAATTAGTGATTGCGAAAATGGAAAAGAGCGCCCCCACACTAGCGATAGTGAATACCTGCGGATTACCAAATCGATCGGATAGTTTCCCAAATAAAGGCAATAAAACGACCGTAAAAATACCGCCGACGATATACACGTAAGTAATTTGATATTCATCAAATCCAATATTGATTTGCATATAGGGCGCGATGAAAGGAATGATACTGAAATGCCCTAAGACCAAAACAACATTGAAAAGTAATGCTTTGAGTTGATTCGGATCAGAAGTGATATTAGTGATAATTTTAACTGGGTTACGTTGTATTTTTCCACTTAGTAAATGTCCTCGCATAGAAGGCGTAACAAAAAAAGCGATTAGACAAACCACTGCCGATAGTCCTCCGACAATCAAAAAAGGTGCACGCCAACCGAATTCCGCTGCAAAATATAATCCCGCAGGCACACCTACTACCGACGCTACGGAGAACGCCGTCATCACCGTCCCCGTTGCCTGTGCCCGTCGTTCAAACGGAAACACATCGCCAATAATGGACAACACCAAGGCTGCTAAAATACCACCAAATGCGCCCGTAAAACTACGCGCCAATAGAAAAAATTCGTAGGAACTTGAAAAAGAACAAGCAATCGTACCAATCGTAAAGCCAACGTATAAAGACAATAATGCCGTCTTGCGATCAAATCGATCGATAAACAATGCACTTAAAAAGCCCATCACACAAGCACTCCCTGCATAACTAGAAACAATCCAACTAAACTGCTGTGGCGTAATTTGAAAGATTTCCATCAACTGCGCTCCCAACGGCATGATGATGATAAAATCAACGAGGTGGGTAAATTGGATGCCCGCTAAAATCAGCAATAACAGCGTTTCATTAAATTGCTGTGGAGCTGCGGAATCTGAAGTAGGCGGATTCGATATGGGCATATTATATTTTTAGCTTGGAAACCTATTCAATGCCTAGCTTTGAAATTAGTTCAATAATAAATTTTAAAAAAATATTTCCACGATGGAACTTTCTGGCTATTTTCTACAGTTATAGGCACGTCTTTCAAATACACAAACAAAAATGATGTTATTTCAAAATAGACCTATCAATTTTATTCAACAGCTCGACGCCATTCGTTTTGATCGGATGGAAGAGCAAATTTTCCTTTCCTAACAATTATCTTTTGCGAGTAGTTGTTAGCCTCGAACAACTGCGCATTAGCAATTTTTCTATATTTTTCTCAGTTGTTCTTGATTAAATATTAACAGCAAAGACTTCATGTCTAATGCAGTGGCTAGTAATTCAGTAACTGGCGATCAGCTCTATAAAATGTTAACAATCAACATTTTATCTTTCTGATAACTAGATATCTAATTACTGTTTACTCCATTAGTTCATACATTACTGGTGATGTAGTAGCAACGGCAAAACTTCGGGTTGTCTCCCCGACATTGCGGGTTCGAATCCCGTCATCACCGCGAATATTTTTAATCAAAAAAACAAGCATTTAGTATTGCCGAAATAATTAATTAAACACTTAAGATTTAGAATTAGCCTGCCCCGAAGAATTTCGGGGACCATTTTTTCTATATTTTTCAAATAGTACAAAAAATACTCATTTCTAAATCGTTTAATTAATTATTTCGGCGTGGCTTAGCTACCATGGTGACTAAGCTCTCGGGGGAGAGCGTCCCGCTGAAAAAGGGAACAATAAGGTTCTACTCCTGAGTTACCACTGATTTCTTTATCCCAATTAATCAAAACTCAAACAACCAAGTCTCACCAATGCGCGGTGGTGTAATGGTAACATTTGGGGCTGATAAGCCTGAGTAACGGGTTCGAATCCCGTCTGCGCATCTGATTTTTTACATTTTTTTTTTGCGCCGTAGTATAACTGGTCATTACGCGGGTCTGATACACCTGTAATATGGG
>JBGCES010001009.1:0-2767 GCA_045106545.1 Saprospiraceae bacterium | reverse complement strand
GATGGGGGAGTAGAAGTTGGGAAGTAGATAATTATCAGATGTTAAAATCTTTTTTGCTGAAAAATTTTCCTTTTTCGGGAACTTATCTATATTTGCGACGCTTTAGTAAACAGCTAATGTTTTTATAGCAAAGTTGGTAGTTGTAGCTCAGTTGGTTAGAGCATCGGTTTGTGGTACCGAGGGTCGCGGGTTCGAATCCCGTCTTCTACCCTAAAGTCGTGTGGATTGCTCCACACGGCTTTTTTTAATTGGAACGCGGATTGAACGGATTAAATTGATTTACACAGATTTTAAAGATTATTTATAGTCGTTTTCATATATTTTGCGGCGAATAATTGGTTTTAATCCGAAGTTCAGTAATAATCCAACTTCGATGTTGGTTGCTTTTAGATAGTTTAGTAATTGCGCCTCATGTTCCTCTCGGAAGCTCTTTTCACGCTCGTTAATTACTTTAAGTTCTACGATTACTTTTTCTTCAATAATAATATCGGCAAAGTACTCACCTACGTTTTTTCCTTTATAATTAACTCTAATCGGTTTCTGTTTTCTTGCACTTAGTCCTTGTTCTTCTAATTCAACAAGCATCGCATTTTCATATACCTTTTCCAAAAATCCATATCCTAGCCCATTATAAACATTGTAGTAAGCGGAAATAATCTTGTCGGTTAAGTCTTGATGTAATAAACTCATAGTATTGTTATTTTGAATGATTAAAAAATCGAATTTAATCAAAACAATAAAAATACTTGACATTTTTATAAAAAATCCGTGAAAATCTATCAAATCTGTTCAATCCGTGTTCCCATTACCGCTTTTTCCGCTTCGCCTTCCTTTTCTCAATTTTTCTCGCCTGTCTTTTCTCATTCGCCCGATTCACCTTCTTGTTCTTATCCAGTTTTTCATGAAATGCCCCCTGCGACATATTCAGATCAATCTTATCCAAATATTCCTTATCGCCACCTTTGGTCGGTATTTCATCCAAAATAAGTTTTTCCGAAACCTTTACCGTATCTGGAACTTCTAATAACTCGATAGTTTGTTTCATCAACTTTTCGATGGCAATCTGATATGCTTGTTCATAATTGGCAACGAAGAGAATGGCTTCTCCTTCGCGATCTGCGCGACCGGTACGTCCGATGCGGTGAATGTAGTTTTCGGGGACATCAGGCGTATCAAAGTTAATGACGTGGGTGACTTCCAAGATATCTAAACCCCGCGCAATAATATCAGTAGCAATTAGAAATTGCAAGGAACCATCAGCGAAAGCTTCTACGTTGCGGAAGCGATAGTTTTGTGACTTATTAGAATGAATTACACCAACCCGTTCGCCCAGTTCAGGCATTAATAACTCGTGTAGCAAATCCGCTTGGCGTTTACTAGCGGCGAAAATGAGTACTTTTTCAAGGCTTTTATCGGTTGCGATGAGGTGTTTTAATAAATTGACTTTGGTATAAAAATTTGGGACGTGATAAGCGGTTTGGTGAATTTTATCGACGGGCGTTCCAGTGGGCGTCACTTCTACTAAATATGGATCATCAAAAAAAGTGGTAATTATTTCTCCTACATCATCAGAAAGCGTAGCAGAAAAGAGTAAATTTTGTCGTTTTTCTGTTAACAGGTCAAGGATGTTTTTTAGTTGGGTTCTAAAGCCCAAATTGAGCATTTCGTCCACTTCATCAATCACTAATTTCTTGATTAATTTCGTCTTTATCGAACCATCCAATCCTAGATCCATCGTTCGCCCTGGCGTACCAACTACGACATCACAACCCATTGCTAAGTCTGCACGTTGAGATTTTATATTAACACCCCCAAACACACCTACCACTCGTAAAGTGGTGTATTTACTGAGTTTTTTTACCTCATTTACCACCTGCATCACCAATTCGCGAGTAGGGACTACCACCAAAATACGTGGATATCCATCTTTATTAAATTTCCATAAACGCAACAAGGGTAACAAATATGCCCAAGTTTTTCCCGTTCCCGTTTGTGCAATTCCCACCACATCTTCTCCTGCCATAATAAGTTGGAAAGCATCCCGCTGAATAGGCGTAGGTTGCTCGTACTCCAAGTCACTTATTGCATTTAAAAGGGCTTTATTAAGATTCAGTTCGTTGAAAGTCATAATTGAATATTTGCCGCGAAGATAAAGAAGTGCACAAGGAATGATATAAGTTATGAGATGATTTATTGTCCATACTCGTTTTTAAACGTTTTTATTTGGTTAAAAAAAGCGTTCTAGCAGGAGCAGATTATCATTTTTGTTACCTTCGTTGAGAACAAACACTTTTGAACAATGACTATACGAATATTAATAAGCTCCGTTTTCTTTTTTTTAATCACGACTACTACCTTCGCTCAAAAGAAAGTTAAAGAAGGTATCATTCGCTTCGTGATCACTGATATCCATACGGATGTTCCTGAAATGGAATTAATGAAAGGCAGCACGCTGGAACTGTTTTTTAACGAAAAAAAGCAGAAAGTGAAAATGGATTTAATGCGAGGAGCGATGATCACACAAACCATAATCGACAATAAAACTGGCGAAACAGTGGTGCTCACCGACTTGATGGGACGCAGAATTCGTATCGATAAGCCTAAAGAAGAAGTGCGCCAACCAATGCAGTCTGAAGAAATAATTTATGATAAAGATGCAATAAAGGAAATCGCAGGCTATTCCTGCCACAAAGCCATTATTCGTGGAAAAAATGGCGATCGCCTCGTCGCATATGTAACCAATCGAATTACGCCCAAAGCTGATTAT
>JBGCES010001008.1:0-1176 GCA_045106545.1 Saprospiraceae bacterium | reverse complement strand
GCGTGCAATATTTTCCACTCTGCGAATATCGCGGCGATGGTAAGTTTGTATCCATGCTAACGGGCGAAGAACAAGAGGTGAGTTTTAATAAAAAAATGGTGGACGCGACTTATCTCAAAACGACCGTTCCATCGACGCATACGCCTAACTTTTCCGTAGCCGATGACGTGCGTTTTATGCCGCTCAATGACTTACCGAAAATCAGCCAACCACCTACAGATTTTGTCGTGATCGGAGGTGGAAAAACGGGCATTGATGCTTGTTTGTGGTTGTTAGAAAATGGCGTCAATGCCGATAAAATCAAGTGGATCGTTTCGCGAGACGCGTGGCTGATCGACCGCAAGAATACGCAGCCAGGCGAGCAGTTTTTTAGCAATACCATCGGCGGACAAGCGCTACAATTTGAAGCGGTTGCGGCTTCTACTTCCATAGAAAATATGTTTGATCGACTGGAAGAATCTGGCGTTTTAGTGCGCATTGATCAGAATGTTCGCCCGCAGATGTTTCATGGCGCGACCGTTAGCCAAGCGGAATTAACCGAACTTCGTAAAATTAAAAATGTCGTCCGTTTGGGACGCGTCAAAAGCATTGAGACAGACAAAATCACCTTAGATCGCGGCGAAATCCCCACCACGACCAACACCGTACACGTGGACTGCTCCGCGAGTGCCATTTCTAATTTAGAAACAAAACCCATCTTCAACGGCGACGTGATTACGCCCCAAACGGTACGTTCTTACCAACCCGTATTCAGTGCTTCTTTTATCGCGCACATCGAAGCGACGCGAGACACTGAAGAAGAAAAAAATCGCCTCTGCGGGGTCGTTCCGCTCCCTAATCACGATACGGATTGGATTAGAATGCTGGCAGCCATGATGATGAATCAATACAATTGGGGACAAGACAAGGAACTACGTAAGTGGTTGAATAACAATCGTTTGGATGGCTTTGGTAGTTTGGTAGCGGGTGTGAGTAAAGAGGACAAAGAGAAAATGGCGATTATGGGTCGGATTAAGAATAGTGTTTTTCCAGCGATTATGAAGTTGCAGGAGTATGTGGGGGAATTGGATAAACAAAATGTGTAGGATAGCCCACAGATTGGACAGATTAAACGGATCTATATCGGTCGTGAGCGGCTTAGTTTTATTATAAAAGTGAACTGGACAGATTTTTTAC
>JBGCES010001007.1:0-2793 GCA_045106545.1 Saprospiraceae bacterium | reverse complement strand
GCCAGCTAAAATTTTCACATAGGGCACAGAAACCACTATGCTTTATTCGCATATCAACTTCGTCTCTTGAAATTGCAGTATGCCTTATTTTATGACATTTTTTACAAAGCCATTCAATAGCATTATTCGAACTGGCATTTTCTTCACCTCCCATGATATTCCATATCAGGTATGGGTTCTCCATTTTTCAAAAATCTATCGAACCAATTTATTACTTCTTCATTTACTTCCTTTTTGTGTTCTGAAATGCCGTGGTCTCCGCCTTCAAACATGATTAATCGGTAAGGGATTCTATATTTTTCAAATTCCAAAGCCAGTTTTAGGCTTTGTTCTGGCTTTACTCGCCAATCTGCATTTCCATGTAACATGAGTATGGGAACTTCTTTAGAAAATTTATCTGCCCACTTTATTGCCGATCGCCTGCTCAGTTCTTCTTCTTTTCGCGCTTGATAGTTAGGAATTAATTCCGCTAATACTTTTGTCTCCATGTTGGGTCTATCCTTGATCGTTTCATAATTATCTGAAACTGCTCCACCGACAACTGCGGCTTTGATTTTATCGGTTTTTGTTAATGCAATATAGGTCATCATGCCTCCTCTACTCCAACCATACATACCGATTTTTTCGGTGTCTGCACTTTCTACTTCTTTTAAAACTTCCGTTAAAATGACAACGTCATTTACCTCTTTTCCGCCAAACTCTTCCTGTCCTTCACTTCCACCATTCCCTCTATATTGACTTGCAATCACCACATATCCTTCCTTCGCAATTCGCCCTAGCATTAATGCTCCATGAATACCTTTTAAAGCGCCAAAGTCTCGATTTCCACCTCGATTATAAATGACGCAAGGATAGTTACTCCTCTTTTTAGGTTTCGCCATAAACCCATTAATTTTTAAGCCGTCACTCAAGTAGGTAATGCCATAAACTTCTATGCTATCGAGATATTTGTATTCTTCTTTCCACTCCTCAACACCATTATTATCTTCTACCAATTTGGGATAAATTGAAGATTTTGACCAATCTGAAATTATCTTTTCACTTAGCAGTAATTTACTCGTTTGCCCTTGGCAATTAGAAAATATTAGGGTAATTAGAATTAGCTTGATGTACTTCATTTTGTTGTTTTCTTTTTTAATCCGTAGAATTTCTGGATTGAATAAGAGGATAAGCAACTGTTACGTAACAATCTTCCAGTAGTATTAAAACCAAATTTATCTCATGATTCTTTCTTCCATCTGCTGTAAGTATTTTCTCACATTTTCAGCTTCAACTCTATCATACGTCAACCCTGTTTTTCTAGCTACTTCGGGGCTTATTTCGTAAAATAAAGCCGCCATTTCTTTTAAACTATTCCAAATATTTACTTTTTCTGCGTTTGGATAAGTTTTAAGTATGCTGTTCCACAGCGATAAATTCACATGCTTTTTTAAGAATCGATTACTTTTTCCTATGTTAATTGAAAACCCTTTTTCTCCAACTGCATACCAAGCGATCATTTTCATAAACATCTTTCTAACTGGCTCTTCAAGCATTTCTTTTGCATACAAAAGTTCATTTCTTGCTAATCCTTTCACGACATAGGTGGACACCCACCAAAATTCATTGCAACAGTCGTGGAATTCTTTTTGAGAAGGTTGCTTGACCAAATAATCTTCATCAGTCGGTTCTACTATTTGATCAAATAGATTGTCCTTATCCAGCAGAATTTTATTCAAACTATCATTACAGTCCTTCTGATTTTCAACTTTTATTAGATTCAAATCAATGCGGTTAAAATCTTTAAAAAGCATTAGATAGGTTATTTCTTCTCCTGACTCTACAGGAATGTCATCAATTATCATTGAATTTGGTAGTTGTAGAATTATTCTTTCACCAAATACATCAATCCAATTCGGGCTATTTTCAAAACTTGACAGCTCCTTTACTAAATAGATAATATCAAAATCTTGAAAATCATCTTTTACTACATTTTTATTTGTCCTTGAACCATTTAGAATTACTGCTCTGATTCTTTCATCTTTCTTCGCTACTGAAATTATGGTCGTAATTATTTGTTCTTCGCTTCGCATTTTTTCTTTTTTAATGACCAATAACTTTTAATAAATCTACCATTCTCAATCGAACGGCTTAATCTTCTTCATAATCAGTCCAATAATTCTGATTGGTACGTTATTCTCTTTCATACTATTTTCTAAAACAGCAATCGAATCTTGTACTTCTGCAATAATTCCACGCGGATTTTTTACCGCATATTCTTCCGCTACTTTGAGTACATCTTGCAAGATGATATTATTTCTCTTTCCATTTACTGCGAGGGCACGATTTGAAAATTTAAAATTCAGTAACGGATTAAGCGCGTAAGTTAGGTCGTAAGCTGGCGCGAGTGACCACGAATCCTGTTCCTTATCGTAAATAAACGAGTGGTTTTTTAGATGATCGTCGGTATTGGCAAAAATGATATTGAAAATCATCCGTCGGTACAATTCTTCTAATTGAACGTAAGGCAACTTTAAAAAAACAGCCAGTTGGAACAAGTTTTCGTAGTTGGAATTTTCGGTACGCTTAAAATCCCAACCCGTCATTCCCGAAGCAGTCAGTACGTGTTGCTTTTCGCCATGTTGTCGATCAAATCGCAAGGTAGCAAAGTGCTTATCGTCAATTAGCTTAGAATTCATCATTTGAATTCCTGCTTTTTTTGCCGTCAAATAGTAACAATATTCAACAATTTCTCGATTATATCCCGCTTCCTCATCAAGCGATAATTTGACCAAGTAGTGGTCGTACTCAGCA
>JBGCES010001006.1:0-2819 GCA_045106545.1 Saprospiraceae bacterium | reverse complement strand
GGGTGCATCGTTTGCTCCACTTCTCTCCTCGCCTTTGGGAATTTCATAAAGTGCATCATTCCGTGGAGCAAATGGGATTTGCGGCGCATTTGCGTTATCACTGGATGGAAAATGTGGTATATCGGAGTTTAGAATATGCGCCTTTAGCATTACTGGGCATCGGATTATATGACTTCTTTATTATTCACATTTTCACTTTAGCAGTCGGGCATTACAATCATTCTAATCTAACTGTTTCGGGTAAAATAACGGGCGGCGTATTGGGACTTTTTATCGGAACTATCATCGCGACCAGCGGTTTTGAAATTAATATGCTAAATGAACCTTCTTTGATCATGCAGTTGGTTACTGTTTTAGCTGCGACCGCACTTGGCATTTTTGTATTGAGTCCTGCTATGAAATATCTCTTCAATAGCCCTGAAATGCACATTTGGCACCACAGCTATGATTTGCCGAAAGAACGACAAACAGGCGTGAATTTTGGATTGACTTTAGCGATTTGGGATTATATTTTTAAAACGAATTACATTCCGCACGATGGGCGAGATATTCGGCTAGGATTTCCAGGCGTAGAAGAGTTTCCACATGGATTTGTTGAGCAGAATTTACATGGATTCAAACGATAGTCTTTGTATTTTGTAAGAATTTAAAACAAGTTTGCTGCTACAATTGTCTGTTTAGTGATATCGGTAATCGTGATAATGCGATCGCCGAACGATTGTTGATATTTAATTGATTGTTAAAGCGCGTAAGTCGTTCATTGTGAACGATTTACCACCATTTGACAATTGAACAATTTTGTCAATTAATTTAAGCTAAATTCAGACCATGAAAATACTCCTAATCATACTCAGCGTACTAGTTTTAATTTTCCTAGTCATTCAGTTCTTCGCTATGCGTAGTCAAAGCAATATCGAAACCTATCCTTACACGGTCGATAAAAAATACGCCAATTTTGAAATTCGCAGCTACGAAGCGAGTCTATTTACTTCCGTTCAATTATCGACCAATGAATACAAAAAAGGCTCTAGCCAAGGCTTTTCCATCTTAGCCAAATACATTTTTGGAGGTAATGATAAAAACGAATCCATTGCCATGACCTCGCCCGTTGCCATGTCTTTGGAAGACTCGATGACTGTGATGTTTATGGTGCCAAAAAAATATCAAAAAGAGACACTTCCGCAACCCAATCAATCACAGATTCAATTTAGGGAAGAACCCGCCAAAACCGTTGCTGCCATTACTTTTGGTGGTTGGTCAAATGATGAAAAAATCAAACAATACAAGGCACAATTAATTGCCGCGCTAGACGCCGAAGGTATTGCTCATACCAGTCGTTTTTACTTCCTTGGTTACAATCCGCCCTACGAGGTTTTTAATCGAAAAAACGAAATTATTGTAGAGTTAGCGAAGTAATAGTTATTTTGGTGGACGAAAGTGCCCCTTTTTTTAAATCTATTATTATTACAAATCACCATCTTCACCTATGCGAATCCTCTACACCTTCATCCTATTTTCAATTCTAATCAATACTGCTTTCGCGCAAAGCGATAAATCCGAAATCGAGCAACTTCGCGCCGACATCCGCAATCTACGTCACAATTTCCAAGCCCTCGAAAAAGGCATTGACGACTTATTATGGTACGAAAAAGTACGCGACGTGGCGTATATGGATAAAGTGGAACTTACCAGCGCGCCCATTGGTAAAGACAAGAAAATTACGCTGGGTTCGTATGATCCCGTTTATAAGACGAACCCGATGCGGTTCAAAACCTACGTTTTTATTCCTAAAGATATTGACGAAAATAAAAAATATCCACTGCTCGTCTTACCACATGGCGGTGTACATAGCAATTTCAAATCCTCGCTTTACGCCCATATTATCCGTGAACTCGTCGCACAAGGCTATGTCGTTACTGCGCCCGAATATCGCGGCAGTACGGGCTATGGTAAGCGTTTTTACGAACAAATTGATTATGGTGGATTGGAAGTACAAGATGCGAATGCAGCGCGGGATTATGTGATTGAAAACTACGGTTTTGTGGATGGCGACCGCACGGGTATTTTAGGTTGGAGTCACGGTGGTTTGATTACCCTGATGAATTTATTTGAATTTCCTAACGATTATAAAGTCGGTTATGCGGGCGTTCCCGTTAGTGATCTGATCGTCCGAATGGGTAATAAAACACAACGCTATCGCGAGCTCTACGAAGTGGATTACCACATCGGTAAATCTGCCAACGAAGACATCGAAGAATACAAACGTCGTTCACCCGCTTGGCAAGCCGAAAAGTTACAAACACCGCTCCTCATTCACACTAATACCATCGATCCAGATGTGACCGTTTCCGAAGTACAATATCTAATTACCGCTTTGAAAGCAGCGAAAAAGGATTTTGAATATGAAATCTACGAAGCCGTCGCGGGTGGACATGCCTTTGACCGCATTGACACGAAAAGGGCGAAGGAAATTCGCTTGAAAGTATATGGATTTTTAAATGGCTATTTGAAACCAGCTAAAGCGTTTAAGAATGTGCGACAGTTGCAGAAAGCGGGGTATCGGTATTGAGGTGGCAGGTTGAATAAGGTGATTATGTTTATTGATGGACTTGTTTAATGAACATCACATGATGTTCAATAGTCGCGTAGTACAATAAGTAGTTAACGTGAAATAATCATCATTTTTGACTGAGGCTATTTTTGTGCTAGACAAGGCAAAAAACGTAGTCATAGTCTTTTTACGACGAGGCTTTTTAACGATGTATAGTGCAAAAAGAGACCGTCACAAAATGTGTCGATTATTTTAGGTTAACTACTTA
>JBGCES010001005.1:0-2742 GCA_045106545.1 Saprospiraceae bacterium | reverse complement strand
GGCTGTAACCAATAAATTACGAAAAATAGGACCGGCATGGGCGCAGGAACTATGGGCAACGGCAACGCTCACGATTTTGCAATGAAAGGCTACGAAGTAAATTTGGTGGATATTTCCGCCGCTGCTTTGGAAAAAGCAATTGCTACTATTCGCAAAAACCTTGACCGCATGGTCAAAAAAGAAAGAATCACTACCGCAGAAGTCGAGGCGACGATTGGTCGCATCACCACCTTGACAGATATGGCAAACGGTGTAAAAAATGCCGACTTAGTAGTAGAAGCTGCTACGGAAAATGTCGATTTAAAATTAAAAATCTTCAAAAATATCGACGATCACGCGCCAGCGAAAGCGATTTTAGCCACCAATACTTCTTCCATTTCCATTACTAAAATCGCTGCCGTAACGAGTCGCCCTGCGAAGGTTATCGGGATGCACTTTATGAATCCCGTTCCTGTGATGAAATTGGTGGAAGTGATTCGCGGTTACGCGACGAGTGATGAAGTGACGGAGACGATAATGGAGTTGTCCAAAAATATTGGTAAAGTGCCGACGGAAGTGAATGACTATCCTGGTTTTGTTGCCAATCGCATCTTATTACCGATGATCAACGAAGCGATTTATGCCCTTTTTGAAGGCGTAGCGGGCGTAGAAGAAATTGATACCGTCATGAAACTCGGTATGGCGCATCCGATGGGCCCACTGCAATTAGCTGATTTCATTGGTTTGGATGTTTGTTTATCCATTTTGCGCGTCTTACACGATGGTTTCGGTCAACCGAAATACGCACCTTGTCCGTTATTGGTCAATATGGTGATGGCGGGTAAATTAGGTCGTAAATCGGGCGAAGGATTTTATGAATACGTCCGTGGTTCTAAGGAAACGAAAGTAGCAGCGGCTTTTAGCTAGTTGAATTGGAACGCGGATCGAACGGGATTTAACAGATTTACGCAGATTATTTTTTGCTAACAATAGCGTGAATTCATATTATTCCTTCTATCCGCGTTCTGTCCCATGTCTCGCGTTTCAATTATAATAAATCCGCGCAAATCCGTCGGATCCATTAAATCCGTGTTCCAATCCTGTTTAATATGAAGCCTTTAGCCGAACGCATGCGCCCCAAAACACTCGCCGATTATAGCGGTCAAACGCACCTTGTGGGTAAGGGTGCGGTATTGCGCCAAGCAATTGATTCGGGTAAAGTACCGTCTTTTATTTTGTGGGGACCACCGGGAGTAGGGAAGACGACGTTGGCGAGTATTATTGCGAATACTTTAGACCGTACTTTTTATACCTTGAGTGCGATTAGTTCGGGCGTAAAAGACGTGCGGGAAACGATTAAAAAAGCGGAAAATGCGCGCTTTTTTAATGCGGCAAATCCGATTTTATTTATTGATGAAATCCATCGCTTCAATAAAGCGCAACAAGATTCGCTTTTGGGCGCAGTGGAAAAAGGCGTGATTACGCTGATTGGCGCAACGACCGAAAATCCGAGTTTTGAAGTGATTTCGGCATTGCTCTCACGCTGTCAGGTTTATATTTTACAACATCATACCGAAGCAGAATTAAAGCAAATTGTCGATAAAGCACTAGCGGAAGACGAGTATTTAAAGGAGCAAGACATTACCATAAAAGAATACGCGGCGCTGTTCAAATTTAGTGGCGGTGATGCCCGTAAGTTGCTGAATGTCTTAGAGTTAGTGACTAATTATCAAATCGAAGGCGAACCACTAATTGTCACCGATCAACTCGTCACCGAAAAGATCCAACAAAATATCGCGGCTTACGATAAAAGCGGCGAAATCCATTACGACATTGCTTCTGCCTTTATCAAATCCATTCGCGGTAGCGATCCCAATGCTGCCGTTTACTACCTTGCGCGGATGCTCGAAGGGGGCGAAGACGTGAAATTTATCGCTCGCCGCCTAGTCATTTCTGCTTCCGAAGACATCGGACTCGCTAACCCGAACGCCCTGCTGATGGCGATGACCGCCTTCCAAGCCGTACAAGCTGTCGGTATGCCCGAAGCACGCATTATCCTTTCGCAAGCAGCGGTCTATCTCGCCAGTTCTGCCAAAAGTAACGCGTCTTATCTCGCCATTAATCAAGCCCAAAAATTAGTCAAAGAAACGGGCAATCTACCCATTCCATTGCACCTCCGCAACGCGCCGACCAAGTTGATGAAAAACTTGGATTATGGTAAAAATTACAAATACTCACACGATTTTCCTGGAAATTTTGTGGAGCAGGAGTTTTTGCCCGAAAAAATTAGCGGGACGGCTTTTTATGAACCACAGGAGAATCCTTCGGAGAAAAGAGCGAAGGCGGAATTAGGGAAGAAGTGGAAGGGGAAGTATGGGTATTGATGCCTACCGCGTCCGCCCTTTCTCTGCTCCACCAATCGCTCGATTTTTGTACCCTACTTCCTTCAACTTCCCAAAAGTATAACTCATCGCCAATCGAAAATACTCCGTCGTCCACCGCCGATTGAAGTAAATATCCGTTTGTCCGACGTTATAATTGCCAGCGGCGACGACTCCGTGGAAAATATCATTGGCGATGAAGCGGCATTTGAGTTGGTTATTAAAAAAGGATTTATCGAGGGTCAAGCTGAGGTTGAACATTTGTTCGCGGTGGAAAACACCTTCGTATTGGTCACTGTAATACCAAAATAGCACTTCAAAATTGAAGAGTTCGCCTACCTTGAAAATGTTATTGGAATGCAAATAAACGTAAGGTCGCGGC
>JBGCES010001004.1:0-12708 GCA_045106545.1 Saprospiraceae bacterium | reverse complement strand
TCTTGCCGTTTTTTTAGGATGAGGTGTCCCGATCAGTGATTTAGTTAACACCAATTGGGTCAGCATTACCATCGGGGTCGCCATTTACTGTACCATCGGTAGTAATATTACCCAACAAGAATAATCCTGCTAAGTGAGGTGTTGCCATAGATGTACCGCTGATTGTATTGTAACCACCACCTTTCCAGGTAGATTTGATACTAACACCAGGCTCGCAGTAATCTACAGGAGGGTTGGCAAAGTTAGAAAAAGATGCCCAGTTATCACCTTGGCTCATAGCGGAAACAGTATAGATATTGTTTCCGTTAGCACGAGCAGGAGAAGAGTTGTTGGCATTACTTGATTCGTTACCAGCTGCTAAACAGAAGATAATGCCATTGCTAGCTGCAGCTACTACTGCATCATCCAAAGCCTGAGAAATTGGACCACCTAAACTCATGTTGGCTACATCGCCAGCATTACCATTTGCACCTACGAAGTCAACTCCAGCAATTACGCCAGAATAAGAACCGCTACCGCGCGAATTCAGTACTTTTACGGGTACAACCGTTGCGCCAGCGGCTACTCCAACTACACCAATACCATTGCCGCCGATTGCTGCAACTGTACCTGCACAGTGGGTTCCGTGACCGTCGCCATCATCTAAACTTCTGCCATCTTTACCGCTAGTAAAAGCATTGAAACCAGCCGCTTCATCAACATTTAAATCCGGGTGGTCTAAATCGATACCAGAATCTAGGATATAAGCTTTACTGCTACCTGTGTAGTTTGCTCCACCGTTAACGCGAGTGATGCCCCATGGAGTTTCTTCTCCGCCGCCGCCGCCGCCGCCGCCACCACCATTTGGTGGACCGCCTTGGACAGTAATGGTTTGATCTTGTTCTACGTATTTTACTGCTGGGTTATTACGAAGTGCAGCCGCTTCTGAAGCTGATGCTGAAACTACTGCGCCCTTGATGGTAGAAGAATACGCTCGTTTTACTCGGCTCGCACCTAAGTCTAACGACGCTAAAACTTCTGTGGCGCGGGCTGACATATTGTTTTGGCGCGCTTCATAGGTATCGCCAGCTACATCAACGTCATCGTTAAATACAATGATGTATTGGTTAGGAATGACATTTGGCCCTTGACGGAAGGTGATGTCATTTGTTGCATCGGAAGTGATGGAAATTTCTTCCTTCATACAACCTACGACTACTAGAGCTAATAGGGCAAGTAGTGTAGTGAACTTTAAAGCTACTTTCATGATTTTGTGAATTGATTAAATGTGAACTTTTAGATTAAAGAAAAAATATATAAAACACTCTGTTACTGATACAAAGTGTGATATAGCTTTTAGTAAGCATAAATAGTCAAATTAGTATTTGACCCAGTAATGGATAGCTTTAGTTTGTAGATAATAAATACGTAAAGTAATTGTGGTAAGAATAGGAGGAATAAAAAGAAAGAAGTTGAATGGAAATAATTAAATTCTTTATTTTAATATGACGCAAATATATAATAATTCCGTTATTATAGTCATATAACTATACAATTTTATGGGAAAATTATCATTAATCCAAATATTAATATGAATTATTAAGTTTTTGCAAACGATACCATCAAATTATTACGTAAAACATAATTTATGTAATTCGTTACTAAACCAAATATTGTTATCAGACCTATATTGTTTGCCGATTAATCGAATTGTTCTACAAAGTATTTATTGTATAATTTTCTCCATTGCACCGCCGCACGAGCGTATAAATGCAAACGCGGCTGTTCGTCGGTCAATAGCAATGCATCGTTGGTATCAATATTTTGCACCACGTTGAGGGACTTGTTACGGAGGGCATCCAAAGAAGCGGGAAGTTGATCTTGGTAGGCGAGCAAAACAATATTGCGGGTATCTGGCGTACCAGGAGTAGCCAAGACAATGGTATTAAAACCAGCTGTTGAGAGTGTCTTATAAACGGAACGGGTGAGCAAACCCAAACTCCCATCTAAGTAGCCATAGAAATTTACTAGAATCAGACCATCTTTACTTAATTTCTGTTTGGCATCTTGCAGACCTTCAAGGGTAATGACGTGTTCTGGAGCGGATTCGCCTTTGAAGGTATCGAAAATGATTAAGTCATAAGTATTGGGCGTTACTTTGAGGTAATGTCTCGCATCATCTACGATAACCTCTTGTTCTGGGGGTAAATTAAAAAAGCGGATAGCTACCTCTTTAATGCGTTCATCAATTTCTACCGCCTCTACATCCAATCCTTTATTCAGTAATCTACGTACTAAAGTACCACCACCCATTCCTAAGAGCAAAGCCTTACTGTTGGTCGGTAAAAAAGAGGCTATTTCGGGAATGTAGTGCGTGTATTGCCAGTAATCAATAGTGGGATCGGAGAGATCCATGACCGTTTGCATGGTGCGATTAACGATCAAGGCTCTTCCTGATTTATCCGGTTGGTTGTTGCCATAAATGGGAAAATCCACCACCTTGACCTGACCTAATACGC
Source organism: Saprospiraceae bacterium (assembly GCA_045106545.1). Classification (GTDB taxonomy): domain Bacteria; phylum Bacteroidota; class Bacteroidia; order Chitinophagales; family Saprospiraceae; genus JBGCES01. The sequence goes on along the minus strand of JBGCES010001004.1, from coordinate 10,210 downwards.
CCTCCGATTTATAAAGTACCGCAGCATTCGCTGATTGCACGGGTTGAAAAGATAAATACACCATACTCACTAGCAAGAGAATAGCAGGAACGGCTTGTTGCCAGTTGCTTCTTCTTAATAAGGAAGCGGTGGGCAGCAATGCCAATAATATTCCATTAATGACCGCCGGTTGGGTAATCCCAAAAGTAGGAATAATATAAAAACCCAATAAAAAAGTAGCACCGATACCACCCAACGTAGAAATCGCATATACACTTCCTGCGCTGCTTCCCGCATCCTGTGCTTGTCGGGTAAGTAAATTTATAATGATCGGCGAAGTCATCCCCATAAATAATAAGGGAGGCACCATAAATACGAGCAAGGATAACATCGCTCCCGTTTGTAAATTCATAAACAGGGTAGCTTTCATGACGTAGTGACTGGTAAAGGGCATGATTGCCAGAAAAAATCCAGCCATAATCAATACCGAAAACAGTAATTTAACATTACCCGCCCAACGTTTCGAAGCTAAACCGCCCGAAAAATAGCCCAACATCAAACCGCCCAATGTGAGTCCCAATGCGGCTGCCCAAACGTATAAAGAAGTACCAAAATAAGGAGCGAGTAATTTAGCACCGATTAATTCGCAAGACATGACTGATGCGCCTTCCAGAAAGGAAAGTAAGTAAAGGTAAGAGCGATGATTATCCATAGAGAGTGAGTGTTTTTTTGCAATAAAGCTGATTTTGAATTAAAATCAAAAATTTCGTGATCCTTTTTGTCTATGGTACGCTGAAAAAATAAACTTACGTCCAAAGGTTTATAAGAGCGCTACAAAAGCGGCGAAAAAATCAAGATGGGCAAAAAAAAACTCCGACTCAAAGGTCGGAGCTCACAAAGTTCTAGTATGAAACTTTACTCTCACTAATAATTCATCTTTAGCTTTTGAAAGCTGTCGGTGCTTAACTGCTGCGCTAAATACGGACAACTCTTTTTGAGATAAAAAAAGTGATTATATATGTTTGGTCTTTTGCTATTGTAACGACTATCTCTGCCATTAGTTGTAATATAGACTCCAAAAACTTGCCAAAAGGTTGCATGGAGCATATTTTTTTTCAAAAAAATTTCATTTTTTCTAAAAAATTGCTATTTCCAGCGGTGTTTGCAGGTATTTCTGAGTATGCTCTGCTAATAACTGACGCATTTTTTGAGTCACTACCCCTACTTTGCCATGACCAATTTTAAAATCGTCGATTTGTACAATTGGCAATGCTCCTTTGGTCGTACTACTAATGAACGCTTCTTTTGCTGTTTTTAGTTCCGCAACGCCTACTTTTCTTTCAACAACGGAAATTTTATTTTGTGCGGCGATTCTTAAAATATTATTACGCGTGATTCCTCGTAAAATTCCACTGCCAGCCGTCACTATGGTATTCTCTTCAGTTACGATAAAAAAGTTAGAACGCGCCGCTTCCGCTAAATAAGTCCCGTCGTGGTATAAAACATCAAATGCACCTGCTGCTTGAATTTTTGGTATAGCGCGGATGCCCGTTACATAATTGATGGTTTTAGCTTCGGGAATTTCGCGTTCAAATTTGTGTAAAATCAATTTATGTCCATCGGTAAACCAGTCGGCGGGATAGGTCGGTGTATCGTGTTTTAAAATCAACAAATTTGGTTGACCCGATGGAGTAAAACTATCGGGCGCATATCCGCCCGTTAAGATCAAGCGAATCGCGCCGTGCTCACTTCCATTTGCTGCAATCACCTTCATAATTCGCTGCATTAACTCTGCTCGCGAAATCGGTAAGGTTAAGCCGGTCTCTGCTACAGAATGCTCAAAGCGATTGATGTAATCATCAAAAAATAATGGTCGGCCTTTTTTAAATAAAAAATAGTCGAAGATGCCGTACCCGCGTAGAATGGCAAGATCCATTACGCCAAGGCTGGCTTCTGAGGCGGGTGTCATTTCGCCATTGATGTTGTAGTAGGTCATTATTATGTTTTTAGAAGAGAGAGAAGAGGTACTATTTTGATCTCTCATCTCTCCGTGAAACGATCTCTCATCTCACTTCTCTTTATTTCTTAAATTGTAAGCCATTGGTCACTTTGGCGGCTTCTTGAGCGCGCAATTTATCATTATTTTCCACTTCCGCTTCCATTTTTTTTATAAAAACTTTCCACCACGTTTTTGCTTTAATTACGCTGTCAGAATGTTTTTCTAAACGATACATTAGCGCGAGATTGGGTGATTCTTTTTCATTTAAAATGCGGCTAAGTTGAGAAGAGTGCAAACCGATTTCTTGGGCGAAGTCTTTTTGTTTACGTTTAGTGATGTGGAGGTATTCTTTTAGAAAAGAAACGAAACCTTGACTTGGAGAATAGCCTTCTGCTTTGATGAAATTGTTCATTAAAATATTCAGGCGAATCAAGGCACTAAATATTTTATCTTCTGCCGTCATCTGACGTAGCAATCTAAAACGTATTTCCCGCATTTCTGCATCTAATACAGCTTTTTCTTCTTTGGATAATCCATGTGGATATACGAATGCTCGTACTTCTTCTTCTGGGGTTAGTTCTTCTTCATTCATCATCATCAGGTAGATATTTGATTATTAATTAGGACTGTACAAAGTCTTTATTTGACGCTGATTCTTTATGATTTTTTCCGTAGCATTACGGAAAAAATCTGCGTTTATCAGCGTCAAAAACTGTGTCTTTTGCAAAACTTTGTACAAGCCTAATTATTAATCTTGAAGATTGTCTAAATTCTAAAGCGAGTTGGCGACCAAATTGCTGGAAACCATATTCTTGGATATAATGATGTATTAGTCTCGTTTTGGGAACAAGTGATACGAACCCATCATAATCTTTTTCAAATGCAATTTTGCAAGCAAACGCAATTAGACTTCCCGCAACGCCTTCAATAATCTTTTTCTTTCCTCGATGCGGTTTGGCTATTTCTAAAAGATGAATTTCAATTCGTAATTCATGGTTGTGATCGATAATGGACATCACGCCGAGAATTTCATCCGTGTGGTCAACTTTTAGCTTGTACAACTGGAAATCTCTTTCTTTTTTCCAATTAAATTCAAAGCCTTTATTCTTTTTTATGTTAGGGATTAGGCAATTAATAAAGTACCCAAAATGACGAGGCTATTTTTTCTTTAGACAAGGCAAAATTTTTCCGCATAGCCGTAGCTACGTGGAAAAATTTTAACGTAGCATAAAGGAAAAAGAGTCCGTCAGATGGGTAGGTTATTATTTTCCTGATCCCTTAGTAAAATCTTCGTGTTCAAACTCGACAATACTTGCTTTTAGTCGTTCTTGTGTTTTTCGATTGTATAGGAGCATTGATGGGAGGTTTTTACAAAAATAATCAAATTAATTGATAAGATCAATCAATTATGTTGAACAACTAACTACATAAAACTGGCGATTTTTGATTGTTTTTATAATCGAACAAAACCTAATTTGCTTGCGTTTTAGGGATGTTTTACAACGGTTATTAAAATTAATCACTCGAAAATATGCGAATTATCATAGCGGGCGCAGGGCGTATGGGATTTCACCTTGCTGAATTGCTCGCTTTAGAAAATAACGACATCATCTTAATTGATCAGAATCAACAGGTTCTAGACTATGTTCGTACTCAGCTAGATGTACTGACCATAAAAGGAGATGCCGCCTCTTTTGAAATACTAGAAAAAGTTCAAGTGGCTGATAGTCAGTTGTTTATTGCCGCAACAACCTCTGAGAAAACGAATTTAGTCGCTGCTATGCTTGCTAAAAAAATGGGCACGAAGCAGACCATCGCTCGTCTGGAGCATACCGATCATTTGACCGATGGACAACATCTTATTTTAGAAGAATTAGGTATTGACGCATCCATTTCGCCTAAGCAACTTGCTGCAGAGGAAATCCACCGCCTCGTCCAGTCTTGTTCTTTTTCCGAAATCTATCCTTTTGAAGATGGTAAAATGTCGATTGTCGGCGTGATACTGGAACGCTCTTCTCGATTGATTAATCGGACACTAGAAGACATTGCTGAAAACGATCGACTTGATGATTTTCTAATTATTGCATTGCAGCGATCACATCGGACGATTATTCCAAATGGAAATACGATTTTGAGAAAAGGGGATAAGGTTTATTTTATGACGAAAGCATCGGGGACGGAAAAGATTGAAGCATCCGTTGGTTGTCAGCGAATGGAAGTGAACAAAGTGATGATTATTGGTGGGACAGGTTTGGGCTATGAAACGGCAAAATTGCTCGAAAATGATTATCAAGTGACGCTAGTGGAGTCAGATCGTCAACGTTGCTTAGAGATGGCGACTACGTTGTCTAATACACTCGTTATCAATGGAGTAGAAAATGATTTTAAACTATTAGAAACGGAAGGTTTGGCGCAAATGGACGTTTTTATTACGGCTACAGATAACGAAGAGACAAATATTATCACTGGACTTTTAGCAAAAGAAAAAGGTGCTAAAAAGACTATCGCTTTAGTAGAAAATCGCAATTATATTCCGATTTCGCACGAAATTGGGGTTGATAGTTTAATTAATAAAAAACTCATCGCTGCGAATGAAGTTTTTCGCTACGTTCGTAAAGGAAAAGTCGCTGCCGTTACTAATTTACAAAGTATCGATGCGGAAATTATCGTTTATGAATTGACTAAAAATAACGTACTGACGCGGAAACCGATTAAAAAATTACGGCTACCTGATGCTGTGATTATTGGTGGAATTATTCGTGCAGAAGAAACTTATATTCCCAATGGCGATTTCCAAATGCAGCAGGGCGATAAGGTTATTGTGTTTACGTTGCCGCATTCCATCAGTCAGGTCGAGAAGATATTTAAGTAGAGTTTCCAAATTCAATTTTCAATGAATATTAATTTTGCCGCTATTTCTAATGTGGTCGGCGTCGTTTTAATCACCGTCGGAGCGTTAATGCTCACGGGTATTCCGTTTTCGATTTATTATGATTCAAATGACATCGGAGCATTGCTGCAATCGGCACTGATCACCATGGGCGTCGGCGGACTTTCCTTGTGGTGGAAATTTGCTACGGGGCGCAGTGTCGGTAAACGGGAAGGCTATTTGATTGTGGCGATATGTTGGTTAAGTATGGTTAGTTTTGGTTCGTTGCCTTATTTACTTAGTGGAACGGTAGATGGCGTTACGGACGCATTTTTTGAAACAATTTCGGGAATGACTACGACGGGTGCTTCGATTATGGAAGACATTGAGGCGTTGCCAGCAGGCATTTTGTATTGGCGGAGTCTGTCGCAGTGGATTGGTGGAATGGGAATTATTGTTTTAACCGTTGCTATTTTTCCATTATTGGGTATTGGTGGAGTAGAGCTATTTGGTGCAGAAGCACCAGGACCAACTGCCGATAAAATTCATCCTAAAATCCGTGACACAGCGAAGGCATTGTGGCAAATTTATGTTGGATTGACCATTTTGTTAATGTTTATATTATGGGCAGTCGGAATGACCTTTTACGATGCGATTAATCACGCGCTGACCACGATGGCGACGGGTGGATTTTCTACCAAAAACGCTAGTATGATGGCGTATGATTTACCACAATTTCAATATCCAATTATCATTTTTATGATTCTGGCGGGAACGAATTATACGGTTATTTATCTCGCGCTGACGCGCAAATGGAAAGACGTGTGGCGCAATGAAGAATTGAAATTATATGTCACTTTAATTGCACTTTTGACGCTCGTTATCACAACGGTCGTATTTTTTGTAACGGACTTAGGCATCGAAAAAGCCTTTCGGGATAGTATCTTTCAAGTTGCATCATTAATAACGACCACGGGGTTTGTTTCGGCGGATTATACGCAGTGGCATCCAGCGATTACGATGCTTTTGTTGGGGGTGATTTTTACGGGAGCGTGTGCAGGTTCTACGAGTGGCGGCATTAAGATTATTCGCCATTTGACGTTTTTTAAAAATATGAAGCGTGAATTTCAACGTTTATTACATCCACGTGCAATCCTTCCGCTCAAAATTAATGGCGAAATAGTGCCCCAACCTGTGATTAATAACATTACTATCTTTCTGCTTTTTTACCTTGGTTTATTTGCTGTCGGCTGTATCGTCGTCAGTATTTTAGGACTTGATTTTACTACTGCAATTGGTGCGGTCGCTACTTCGATCAGCAACGTCGGACCAGGCGTGGGTAAGGTTGGACCAGTCGATAATTTTGCGTGGTTATCGGATAGCGTAAAGTGGGTATTGATGTTTTTGATGCTATTAGGACGATTAGAATTATTTACAATTTTAATCTTGTTTACGCCTTACTTTTGGCGAGGAAATTAGAAGATTGATTATTTCGGAAATAAATCCTAAGACAAAAATGGATATAGTTTATTCTGAGTTAGGAGAATAGTATAATATATTGATATTCAATTACTTATCAAATCTGTCTTCTCTCAGATTTGTCGGTCTCTTTTCTGTCTTCTTACTTACTAAGGCGTATAATCATTGGATGGATCGAGCTGCGTAATCGTTGCTAAATGATGATCGTCATGTTCAGCTACGAAGAACGCTAATTCCGCAATTGTCATTGGTGTTTTTAAACGTGGATGCAGCGCAACTTTTTGTAAATCAGTAGATTGTACTGTTTTAAGTTTAGCTACGAATTGCTCGCGGCGTTCATAAAATAACTCTACAATTTCCTCCATCATCATGTCATTGTAGCCGTTTTCAACCACACTTTTATTTTCTAAATCCCAACTACGCAGATATTCTGTTTCATTATTTAAAATATCATCCACTCGCCCAATCCACAGCGGTTCGATATCGGCAAGGTGTCCAAGATGTTCTTGAATTGACCATTTTTCGTTTTCCTGAATGGGAAAATACATTGGCTCGATTTGTACCAACTTATGACTCACGCGCAAGGGCGTATCCGTCAATCGTTCCAGGATCGCAGGAAAAATTAAATCGGGCGAATCGCCGAAAGTACGTTGAAACCAAGGTTTGAGCATGGATATTATTTTGAATTTTAGGCAACTACAAACTATTAACTGATAACTACGAACTCATTTAATGCGCACCATTTCCACCCGCAGTCGTCGAAACCGTACTTTGATTTTCCTTTACCAGCAACCACAATACCGCCGAAATACCTAATGCAATCGCACTAATCATGTAAATCGTCGATTTGTCTGCCGCCGTATTAATATAAACTCCTAAGCCCGATGCGATTAATTGCGGTAGTACAACGGAGAGATTAAATAAACCCATATATAAACCCATTTTTCGCTGATCGACCACTTCTGACATAATCGCAAATGGTAAACTCACTACGGCTGCCCAGCCAATACCAACGACTCCCATCAACACAAAAAGGGAGGTAACTGATTGCCCCATAAAAACCAGCAAAAGGTAACCGACTGCCATAATTGCAATACATAAAGTATGCGTCTTAACACGTCCTATTTTTTTAGCTAAAGGCTCTAAAACAGTAGCAGGTAAGATAAAACCAACGGTATTTAAAACCGCAAAAGCGATTCCAATGGTAAACCCAATTTCGTCATTCGTAGCAGCGGGTAATTCTTCGGTACTACCATAACCCATAATCACTTCTTTGATGTAAAAGAAGGTGTAAACAAACATGGTTTGTACGCCCAGCCACGTGAAAGCATGCGCAAAACAGATTTTTAGGAACTCTGGTAAATTAGTTTGCGTGGCATCATCAGCGTTTGGATCGTCCTCTGCCGTATCCGTTAGTTCACGTGGTTCTTCGATAAACAATATGGGTAAAATTGAAAATAAAAGTACCAATACTGCACCCACATAAATTAATACATAATTGCTCACAAACGCGCCAATTAAATACGCACAAACACCAAAAAAGCCCGAAATGGTTTGCATCCAGGTATAACCTTTTGTTCGTATATCACCCGCCGGCGTTACATCTGCAATTAATGAACGGGTTGGATTAAAGCTAATGTTGATTGCTAAATCTAAGGTTAACGCTACTGTAATCGCTACACCCACTAGACTTTCAATGCCCATCGCTGCGCCAATCACATCAATATTGGGTAATGCAAGTAACATTAATGCGGCAATCGTTCCACCAACCAAAATAAATGGTCGCCGCCGACCATTCCAAAACCAGACATTATCACTAATAATTCCAATCAAAACTTGTCCAATAATTCCTGCCAGTGGACCAGCTGCCCAGACGATTCCAATATCGTGCGGATCGAATCCATACTTAGTATTTAAAATCCAAGTCAGTGCTGCGATTTGCACCGAAAGAGCGAAACCCATTGCCGTTGCGGGCAAGCTGAGTGTAGCAAAGAAGGAGTTGGATAAATTTTGTTGAAAAGGACGCATAAAGTTGGGTAATTAGCATTTTGAATGAGAAATAGCACTAAAAGTACAAAAACGGCTCAATTTTTATGGTAGTTACTATGAATTTGTTCACAATACAGTATTCATAAACCTTGATAAAGAAACCGCTCAATTAAATATTTCGACGTTCTTTATCTTTCCTCCTTCCCTCCTCTGAATCGTTTCTCAATTGGCTATATTAATAAATATATTCTTTGGGTTGCCATGCTGAAACTATTGATTAAAGAATAGGACTGTACAAAGTTTTTATTTGACGCTGATTCTCTATGATTTTTTCCGTAGCATTACGGAAAAAATCTGCGTTTATCTGCGTCAAAAACTGTGTCTTTTGCAAAACTTTGTACAAGCCTAATTAAAGAATAAAAGTTAGCGGATTCACTAAGTACAATGACAGAATTAGAAAATGGCGGAATGAATGAATTTACCTTGATAATCAGGTAATTATGATTATTTAGTTGATGAATTAAATCTGTCTAACTACTTAATAGTCAGTTTTCTAACAGCTTAAATCTGTGAACTCTTTATTACATATACAAGGAAACAATTATTAATTCACTCACTATGCAGTCCAATTGGTTTTCGAAGGCAATTTGCTTTTTATTGCTTTTTAATTTTCATTATCTAAATGCACAAGATTGTATAGGTGGTATGGCGGGCGGTTATCCCTGTTCTGATATTGCTCTGCGCTCTGAAATCAGCCTTGCTGCTTTAGGATTAGGAGAAGGTAATGATATTTGGGGTTGGCAAAGCCCTGACACAGGACGGGAATACGCGATTGTTGGAGGAGAACAAGGTACCGCTTTTATTGACGTGACGGATGCGGCAAATGCTTGGATTGTGGGTAGATTAGCTAGACCTGGGTCGAGAAGTTTTTGGCGTGATATGAAAGTGCTGGACAACTACGTCTATCTGGGAAGTGAGGGCAGTGGCAGTGGAATGCAGGTATTCGATTTAACCGAATTGGATGCGATAACGACTCCGCCTAGTTCGCCGCCCATCTTTGAAGAAGAAGACAACAACACGAGCGATTTTATTTCCACGAGTCATAATATCATCGCTAATCCCGAAACGGGTTTATTAATGGCCGTTGGTACTAATCGATGTTCAGGTGGATTAGTGATGTACGATGTGGCAGCTGATCCTACCGACCCGCCGCAGCAATCTTGTTTTAGCGCAGATGGCTACACCCACGATGCGGTTTGTTTTATTTATCGAGGAATGGATACCGAGCACATTGGAAAAGAAATATGTATCGCTTTTAATGAAGATACTTATACGATTGTTGATGTAACGGATCGGAATAATCCAGTGATGATCAGCCGCTCTACTTACAGCAATTCTGCGTATAGTCATCAAGGTTGGATTACGGACGACCATCGTTATTTAGTTTTAAACGACGAAAATGACGAGCGATTGGGGCAAGTGAGTAAAACCCGCACGATGTTTTTTGATCTAGCCGATTTGGACGCGCCTACTCCGCATATGACTTATTTCGCGAACTCAAATGCCATTGATCATAATTTATATATTCGAGGTAATTATGTTTATCAGGCAAATTACAAAGCGGGCGTACGCATTCTGGATATTTCCGATTTAGCCAATCAAAACGTAACTGAGGTCGCTTATTTTGACATCTTTCCCGCCAATGACCGAGCGGAGTTTAGCGGCGCGTGGAGTATCTATCCGTATTTTGATAATAATAAACTTTTAGTGAGTAGTATTCTGGAAGGATTTTACGCATTAGAATTTGATGCCGACCACTTTTTTATTCGAAAAACAGGAACAGGCATTGTCACTGTTCCGCAGAATTCTTCGCAGAATTATGATATCGAATTAGT
>JBGCES010001003.1:0-5641 GCA_045106545.1 Saprospiraceae bacterium | reverse complement strand
TGCTCACAGCTTAAATGTAAACAAAAAAGAACGTCCTATATCTTGGCAATATGGTGAAGTTGTAAGTCAAATTGATAATTTTGCAACGGCATTGGCAACTGCTTTTGAAAAACACCGTACGTTTTACCAGATGCAACAGCGACAAGTCATCGCTGATCTAATTTATCATCCGAAGGAAAAGCCCTCTATCACAGCAGCAAAAGCCATCCAAGACTTATTATCAAATCAATAATGACCTCCCTAACATGCAAGAAAAATATAAACCCCTAGTTATTTTTATTTCTAAAATACTAGAAATATTCATCTTTCCAATTACATTAATTACCGCTTTATATTCCAAGTTCGTTGCTTTAGTCGGTTATCACAATCTGCCCATTTCTAGATTTTTAGCGGATAAATTAGGCTTTCGAACGATTGATGATCATTTTAATATGCCTATGATTCGCCCCGAACGGAATTTGATTAGAGACTTGACAGAAGTACGTTCATTACCTGGTATTCATTTGAATGAAAGTGGGCAGTTGGCTTTATTGAAGGAATTGAAATACGGGGAGGAAATTGCGAACTTGCCCATTCAGCCACATTCAGGAGCAGACGGACAATATCACTTTAGTAATCCGATGTATGGATCGGGCGATGCCGAGTTACTGTATAGCATGATTCGTCATCTCAAGCCAAGTAAAATGATCGAGATAGGTAGCGGTTATTCGACGCTAATTGCGATTCGGGCTTTTGATAAAAATAAAGAAGAAGAAAGTAAGGTATATGAAATTACTAGTATCGAGCCTTATGCGAATCCTTGGTTGGAAAGAACAAAATCTACAGTAGTACGAGAACGCGTGGAACTAGTGGATCGCGCTATCTTTTCTCAACTGGAAGCTAATGATATTCTATTTATTGATTCCTCCCATATGATTCGTCCACAAGGCGATGTTTTAGCGGAAATCTTGGAAATTTTACCGTTGCTCAAAACAGGAGTTATCGTTCATATTCATGATATTTTTACGCCTTTTGACTATCCTCCTCACTGGATTATTGACCGTGGTCGGTTGTGGAACGAGCAATATTTAGTAGAAGCATTTCTATCCTGTAATCCTTCTTTTGAAATTATTGCTGCACTTAATTTTTTATCTAAAAAACATCCAGAAAAATTCGCAAAAGCAGCTCCAGTTTATGCTCAACATCAATTTGAGCAACCGCGCGCGTTGTGGTTACGAAAGAAATAGTTAAGATTTAGCATTGATAATCAGATTATTTTATTTCAACTGCTCCACACTATAATGCTCCGCTAGTAAATAAATCTGCTCACTATCCAGAACGCGCTGAACGACTTTAGTAGGCGTTAAATATTCATTATAGTAAGTATTCACAGCTTTCCGCATTCGCTCAATAGTGGCTAGATCGAGTGCGAAAGCGCGTTCTAGTACATTCGGTAGTTCCGCTAAATCAGTATATAAAATCGCTTCTTGCTCGTCCAATAATGACGGTTGTAATAGTTGCGCATAAGCACTTTGTACTATTGGAATACAACCGACTGACATTGCCTCTACGATATTGTGACATAACGGCATCACCTGCCCCGAAAGTGCCAGATAAAAATCGAATTGAGTCAAAGTATTACGCAGCTCAACAGGCGAAATTTGCAGTTGAGTGACATCGGCGAGCAGGACTTTTTTGTCAATATTAGAATGAATAAAATCATGCAGTTCGTCGTTATTGGTAAGTGGGAAATAAGAATTGGCTTGTTGTAGAAATTGCCAAGTCGCAATGCGCGATGCTACATTAAAAATACCATCCTTTACTATCTGTTCATATTCTAACGTGCATCTACCAATTATAAACGCTGATTGCTTACGTTTAGCAGGCATAGCTATGGGCGCATTCCAATGCCCACCTTGATACATTAAGGGATGTTGACTTATCGGAAGGTAATAGGTGTTTACAGCAACTTTATCACTCAGTAAGCCTGCGAAGTAATTAGAGCTGATTTGGGTTTTACTGATGACCTTTGCGGCTGCGGGTTGACCAAATCGCACCAGTTTTTCTTTTAGAATATGTTGCGTATGGCGATCCGCCTTGAGTTGGTAAAAAAAGAATAAATTGGCAGGCAAATAAACTTGATAGCCAGCAATGGAAAAGAATTTTATCAACAAATAGAGATAGCGCGAATAGTTGATATTAGTAATTTCTAAATAGACTTTAGGTAGCTGATTTTCGGAAGCTGTGGATTGATAAGTAAAGTAGTGCGGTGGTTGAAAAAAGATTCGTACTAAAACTGTTTTCAAATATGAAAATCTTGCGCGCAAAGATTGTTTTTGCCAATTACGGGCAACGATATTTCTAATATTTTCTATTGCGTTCATATACTCACAGCCAGTTGTTTGTACAAAATTGCATATTTTTTACCAATAATTTTCCAAGAAAAATTATCCACTACGTGCTGCCTTGCCTGTTGTGGAACAGTAGCGTACTGACCTGGATTTTGGAGTAACGCTATGACTTGTGCTGCAATAGCAGTGGCTGATTTTTGATTTACGGTAAAACCTGTCTTTCCGTTGATTATAATATCACGCATTGCAGGAAAATCAGTAGTGACCACCAACGTCTGGCAAGCAGCAGCTTCCGCAAACACCAACCCAAAGCCCTCGCTATCTCCCGATTCTGCTACGATAGAGGGACCAATAAAAATATCGGCTTGATTGTATAAAGTAGGCAAATTAGCATGTTCAACGTTTCCCAAAAAAGTAACTACATTTTGTAAATCAAGTTGCTCCGTCTGTTGTTTCAGCTGAAACAACAACGAACCATTCCCCGCAATTAGTAAATGAATATTAGGGCAATTTGCTCGAATTTCTGGTAAGGCGGCGATTAGATATTGGACTCCTTTTTTCTCCGCCAATCGTCCCACGAAAAGTAGTGTTTGCTGCGTTTTTGTTTTTTTCGGTAGAATAGGTTTGAATTTATCCACATCAATGCCCATTGGTAAAACACTGATAGGAACAGCACTTTCGTATTTTTCTACTTCATTTTTAATATGCGTACTTACTACGGTTAATTGGTCAATTCTATTAAGTACAAAACGTTTAAGAGCAGTTCCTAAACTACCCTTGAATGCAAATATATCTCCTCCGTGTACTGTACTAATAACTTTTAATTTCCTATTCCAAATCATCCGATACAGCACTGCCGCCAATCCCTGTGGAATGATCCAGTGGGCATGAATAACTTTTATCTGATTTGCTTTAACGATTTGATGAATAGCGAATAATTGCGTCAAAAAATATAGTGGAGCAATGAATAAAAAGAGCAATTTATAGGTACTAAAGGCGTGTAAAACGCCATGTGCGAAGTAGGAATCGAATTGATTAAAAGGTAAAAACCGGTAGCGTTTAACGAGTACCTCTCCAAAGTATTCAGTAGCTAAAGCATCTCCTACTCGATGCGTCAATACAATAACTTTGTTGTATTGAGTTAATTCTTGCGCGAATTCAAGAATAAAATTCCCCTTTGTGCTGGTAGTATTCAAGGGAAAAGAAGAAGCAGTGATTAGGACAGGAACTTTCATAGGCTTAAAAACGAATTATTTTTTCTTCAATACGCCTACAAAAGTCGGAATGATCGGAGCAGTAAGTTTTAACACACTCATCGGTAAATAATCAAAGACACCACGGATTATTGGATGCGCGTTTATCTGAAACTTCTGTAAATCTTTTACTATACGTAACGACCACCAATCAATAGTAAAATTATCATTTGTCAGTTTTCTAATATAATTTCGAGTTAATGGATAAATATCCCATTCTTTTTTGCGAAAACGTTGAGTGTAGCTGTTTGCCCATTTTCGAGGTAACCACGATAGAAAAGGTAAGCGAAAGTGTGGTTCCATTAAGGCATATTTATTAGGTGTGGCTAGATAAAGTAAACCATTAGGTTTTAAAACTCGATAAATTTCTGAGAGGTGTAATTGATGATTAGGTAGGTGTTCAATAACGTGATTTGAAACAACTACATCAAATGACTCGTTCAAAAAAGGCAGTGTTTCACTATTGACAATTTGAAAGTGGTACCCTTCCGCTATCACACGCTCGTCACTAATATTAACACTGTGTACCTCTCTAGCTTTTTGGGCAATACCATTAGCGATATGTCCAGAACCTGTACCAATATCTAGTACTTTACATTCAGTCAGGTTAATATATTCGGAAATGATAGTTACTATTTTTGCCGCTTTTTTATTTCGGAGTTGTCCCTCCAAAGCAACGTGCGAACTATAAGGAAGTTTATTCATGGAAGTCGATTGCGTCTTTTGGAGTTGATGTGATATTTGTTTTATCCAAATTTGTTTTTTTAATCTCTTTTAATGTAAATTCTATCAGCGTCCGATTTCTACCTAATAAATCTCCAATAATACCTAGGGCAAAACAATTGAAACTTACGGAAAGTAAAACACTACCAATTACTAATGATTGAATCATACCATCCCCACCGCCTACGAAAAAGTAATCATACAAAAAACGAATAATGGGTATGGCTCCAGTCAAAAATAATATAGCTCCTAATCCAAGAAATACGCGCAATGGGCGATATAATGCATACACGCGTAGTACCTGAATCCCAGACTTACGGATGTGTTCCCACATATTTTTAAAGAGACGAGAAGGACGTGTTGGTAAGTTTGTGGTAATTGGAACAGAAACCATCTTCAATTTCTTATTAGATGCTTGCACCGTCGTATCTAGCACATAGGAAAAACTAGAAGTAACATTGAGCTCTAATAGTGCTTCCCGCGAGTAGGCACGAAATCCAGAGACCGCATCTTCCACTTCTTTCTCACCTGAAAGAATAATAGTAACTTTGGTACCTAACCACTGAAAAAATCTCTTAATAGGAGAAAAGTGCTTAATCTGAGAAGTTTGTCGGTTACCAACAACGATGTCTGCCTGTTGCTCTAGTATAGGTTGAATTAAGGCAGGGATATATCGAGAGGGGTATTGATTGTCACCGTCTGTATTTACTAGGATGTCCACTCCTTGAGCAAGTGCGTGATTAACCCCAGTTCTGAATGCATTGCCCAATCCTTTATTACCAATATGACGTACAATCTGATCCACACCCATTTTTTGGGCTACTGCTATCGTTTTATCCGTACTACCATCGTCCACGATTTGTACTTCGATCACGTCAATTCCCGTAATTTGGGCAGGCAATTCCTGCAAGACTAGCGGCAGGGTTTGCTCTTCGTTATAGCAGGGTATTTGGATGATTAGTTTGATATATATGATTTTTATATTTGTAATTGACAAAAAATAACCCAATCGTCTGGTAAAAGTAAACAGAATATATATAGAACAATATTTATTATTTAGAAATATAACGATTTATTTCATACTCGTCATGATCTTACTTCATCACATCTTTAATGTAGTAATATTAAATTATATCTTTGCTGTCCAATTTAAATAGATAAAAATTAATGAACCTATTTAAGTTGTTTAATTAATTATTTTGATTTTACTCCCATGAACGCATTTCCTGCAAAGTTGATTAAATATATAATATTTTGTATTTGCGCAATTGCTATTTTTTCAACTGCTCATTTGGATTTACTACAACCAGATAACTCAGAACAAGCAGTACGAAT
>JBGCES010001002.1:0-3123 GCA_045106545.1 Saprospiraceae bacterium | reverse complement strand
TCCACGTGCAGCAGTTAATCGCAAGAACGAATATTTAAAAACAACTGTTAGAAGAGGTGCAACGATTGGAGCTAATGCAACCATTGTTTGCGGAAATGATATTGGCGAATATGCTTTTATTGGTGCTGGCTCAGTTGTTACTAAGGAAGTTCTGCCCTATGCCTTATTGGTTGGTAATCCAGCACGACAAATAGGTTGGATGTCCCAAAATGGTGAACGTATTAACTTTGATCATTCAGGTAAATATATTTGTTCAATAAGTCAGCAAACATATTTTTTAGAAAATAACCAAGTTATAGTTACTAAAAGTTGACTTCCGCAAAAAACTTCGCCCTGATTGGCGCTGCTGGATATGTAGCCCCTCGCCATTTTCGGGCTATACAAGATACTGGTAATCAATGCATTGCAGCATTAGATAAATCAGACTCGGTAGGCATTATCGATAGCTATTTTCCAGACGCAGCATTTTTTACGGAATTTGAGCGTTTTGATCGCCATTTAGATAAAATACGTAGAAATCATACTTCCCTTGATTATTTATCGGTTTGTACGCCTAATTACCTCCACGATGCACATATCCGTTTCGGGTTGCGTCATGGTACAGATGTCATTTGCGAAAAGCCATTAGTACTCAATCCTTGGAACGTCAAAGCGTTGATGGAAGCTGAAAAAGAGAGTGGTAAATATATTTATACCATTTTGCAATTGCGCCTCCACCCTACTATTATCGCGCTTAAAAAACAAGTTGCTCAGGCATCATCCTCTGAACACTTCGAAGTGGATTTGACTTATATTACATCCCGTGGGAAATGGTATTATGCAAGTTGGAAAGCAGATGAATCAAAAGCGGGTGGTATCTCCACGAATATTGGAATTCACTTTTTTGATATGTTGCAGTGGGTTTTTGGAGAAGTGAAAGAAAATATCGTTCATTTACATACCCACGATCGGGCTGCAGGACGATTAGAATTAGATAAAGCAACGGTAAAATGGTTTTTAAGTATAAACAAAGCAACTTTACCAGCACAAATACAAAAGCGAACCTTTCGCTCCATAAAAATTAATGAAGAAGAACTAGAGTTTAGTGCTGGATTTACTGACCTACATACACTAAGCTATGCAAAAATTTTATCAGGGGATGGATTTTCTTTAGCTGATGCGAGTCCATCAATTCAAATTGCCTACGATGTACGTCGTACTACTCCAATTGGATTAATTGATGATTTTCATGATTTTGCAAGGAAGCCATTAGCCTCTCACCCATTCATTCGTAATTGATGAAACATATTTTAACTATTTTATTTTGCTTTTTTTCAATTATTGCCTTCAGCCAGGTTCCATCTGTCTATTTGGCACAAGCGCAAGCCGAATTGGATAAACGTGGTATTACCGAAGCACAAATGCGTGCTAAACTTGAGCAAAAAGGTATTAATATTGATACGGTTGACCCAACTAACTCAGCCGAAGTGCAGCAGGTTCAACAAGCTGTCGAAGAAGCACTGCGGGAATTAGAAGCTGAGAAAAAAGCCGCTACGCCTAACACTAGTGGCAGCAGCAACGCAGAAAGCAATAACCAAGTCTCCGCTGCTAAAGCAGAAGCAACAGAAGATGCTGTTGACAGTATTCGAGATGCCGTTGAAGAAGGTGCTTCAGTAGAAGAAGCACTTAGTGAAGAACTTAACGAAACAGAACAGAAAAAAAATCCTAAAGCACAAATATACGGACAGCAACTATTCCGAGATCAAAGTTTGAAGCTTTTTAGGACAACCACTGATGCTAAACCGCCTGATAGCTATGTCTTAGGCACAGGTGATGAGGTGAGCGTTAGTATTTTTGGTATTTCACAAGCGGATTTTAATTTTGAAGTACCCGCATCTGGTTTTATTAAACCAGCAGGGATGCCACGTATTTTACTAAAGGGAATTACTTATGGTCAAGCCAAAAAATTGCTTCGCAATCGCTTTGGTTCGGCTTATGTCTTCCAACCTGAGCAGTTTGCTGTAACCTTGAGTACAGCGCGTAGTATTACCGTAAATATTTTTGGTGAAGTATTAAACTTTGGTAGTTTTAATATCTCTGCACTCAACACCGCATTTAATGCCCTTGTTGCAGCAGGAGGTCCCTCAGATATTGGTAGTGTACGTAATATTCAGGTAATTAACGGAGGAGAAAGTAAACGCTTGGATGTTTATGAATTTATGAATAATCCAAGTTCTCAATTCAATTTTTTCTTAAGTAATAATGATATTATCAATATTCCTATCGCGCAGAGAGTGGTAAGAATTAGCGGAGCAATTCGACGGCCCTTTAAATACGAATTACTACCCAATGAAAATCTAAACGATTTGATACGCTATGCAGGTGGTTTACAGAATAATGCCTATCGTGAAAATATTCAAATTACTCGATTTGACAATGGTAAGGAAGTCATTATTGATACCAACTTGCAGGAACTTCAGCGTACAGGTCAGGATTTCAAACTACTACCTGGAGATGTCGTTAATATAAAGTCGGTAGAGCGCCCATTTGAGAATTTTGTTTCTGTAGAAGGTGCAGTCGAAATCGCTGGAAAATATCAATTAGTGGACGGAATGCGGATCAGTGATTTAATTCAAAAATCTAATTTAAGAAAAGAAGCAAGAACGGATATTGCTTTTCTTCTGCGCACGGACAATGATCAAACGACTAGATTACTAAAAGTAAATTTAGATGCCATTATAAGCGACCCAGCTAACGCTGCAAATCTGAGTTTACAACCCAAAGATAAGCTGCAAATATATGACTTAAATCGTTTTACAGAGCAACCGACTATTTCTATTTTAGGGGCGGTTAGAGAACCAAAAGAAGATTTTGCAATCGATCCTTCACAGACTGTTCGCCTACAGGAAGCAATTCTTTTGGCAGGAGGAACGAAAGAAAATGCGACTTCATTTGCTTATATAACTCGAAGCGATCGGAGCAACCCTGAGCTAAAAGAATATATTCGAGTAAATGTAAAAGAGGCATTGGAAGACCCAGCCTCACCTGCTAATATCACGATAGAGCCTTACGATATATTAAGAATCCCTAGTCAACAAGCATACACAGATGCATCAACCATAACAATTACAGGAGCAGTACGAC
>JBGCES010001001.1:0-4273 GCA_045106545.1 Saprospiraceae bacterium | reverse complement strand
AACCATGCCGAACCATTTTCAAACGCTATTAATCTACTTTTCTTTTCGCACCGTCGGTTTAATAATTAGACGTAGTGATTGGTCGTAAGTTACGTAGTTCCATAACCAGTTAATAAATACGAATAGTTTATTTTTAACGCCAATCAGGGCGAATAGGTGAACAATGAGCCAGACCATCCAGGCAAATGTTCCCTGCGTTTTAAATTTGGGCAAATCCGCGACTGCGAGATGACGACCGACGGTTGCCATTGCGCCTAAGTCGTTGTATTTGAATGCTTTGCGCTCTTTCTGTTGTTTAGCTTTTTTTAAATTCTGAGCGAGGTTTTTACCCATTTGAATCGCTACTTGTGCTACTTGCGGATGTCCTTGTGGAAAGGCTTCCGTTTCCATATAGGCAATATCGCCAATAGCGAAAATATTCGGCGCATCCTTGATTTCGTTGAACTCGTTGACGGCGTAGCGATTACCATAAGTCACACAGGTTTCGGGTAATCCGGCGATGTTATTTCCACGAATACCAGCTGCCCAAATGACTTTTCGCGCTCGAATTTGTGTTCCGTCTTTTAAATAAGCATAATCATCATCCACATCAGTTACTCGATTATTAAGAATGATTTTAACTTCTAGCTCTTGCAAAAACTCCAATGCTTTGGCGGAGGCTTCGGACGACATGCCTTTGAGTAAGTGATCGCCACTTTGAACTAAGTAAATATCAATTTCGCGGTAATTAATCTCAGTATATTCTTTAGGAAAAACGTATTTGCGCATTTCGGCGAGTGCGCCAGCCACTTCTACGCCCGTTGCGCCACCACCGACAATCACAATGTCGAGATAGCCTTGACGTTCTTCAAAATCAGTTTGGGAGAGCGCTTTTTCGAAATCGCTGAGGATCAGATTGCGTAGGTATAATGCCTCGCTGACGCTCTTCATCGGCAGGCATTTCGCGGCAAGTTTTTGATTATTATAAAAATTGGTATCTGCGCCCGTAGCGATGACGAGGTAGTCAAAATTAATAATGCCCAGTGGCGTATTTAGGCATTGATTTGCTTGATCAATGGAAGTGACTTCGGTAACGCGGAAGAAGAAATTTTTATACTTACGGAACATCTTCCGAATCGGAAAAACAATCGAACTGGGTTCTAAACCCGCCATTGCGACCTGATAGAATAAAGGCTGGAATTAGAGGAAGTTATTTTTATCTACGAGTACGACCTGATAGTCAGATTTGACGAGTCGCCTTGCCAATTCTAATCCCGCAAAGCCACCGCCAATGATGACGATACGTGGAAAATCGGATTCAGGAATATTGATTTTGGTCATAAAAAACGGTTTGATAGTTGTTCGGAAGTGGTTTGAAGGTTGTTCGATTTCATGCTCAAAGAAAACAATTATCGAACAACTTCCAAACTATATCAAACCACTTTCAAACTATTTTATCTTCCGATAACTACCGTTTCCACTTTTCCTTTCTCTCCAGCAACTTCGAGGTACAATTGATAGACACCGTGTTGCAAATCGGGCAGTAGTACGCGGATCGGGTAATCGGGAATTTCTGCGACTTGCATTTGTTGAACCGTCTGACCTAAAGTGTTGATCAATAGAATATTAGCTGATTTGCCGGCTTTTTCAGGCATATTGACAAAAAGTTCTGAACGTGTTGGATTAGGAAAAACCGTAAAGGCATTTACATCCAAATCAAAATCCAATTCTATCGCATCCGAATATAGAAATAAGCCATCTTTATACACTTGTTTGATGCGATAAAGATTTCTTCCAAAGAGCGGCTTATGATCACTAAAGTTATAAGTATTGGGTGCTAAAAACGCATCGCTTTCACTCGGAAAACGCTTGATTTCGCTGAATGTTTCACCATCAGTAGAGCGTTCTACGGCAAAGTAGTCATTTTTATATTCGGTATTGGTAATCCAAGTCAATTCGGCGGTACGCCCTGATTGCCAAGTTGTCAATTCCAGTACCGCTTGCTGGCGTCCATTTGCTCCATTTGCACATTCCCGAATGATGACGTTATAATCTTCTACTTCTCCAAATGGAATCGTTCCACAAGATTGAGCGAATGCCCCTGTTCGAGCCGTTACTCGCATCCGCGTGATACCTGGAGCGGCATAACTTGGAATAAAAATATCAGTATTGACTTGCTGGTCACTATTAGTAGAAACTACTTTTTCTCCAGCATCTGTAAAATCGCCATCTTGGTTATAATCGATCCAAACTTGCCAGTGCATGTCAAAAGTTCCGTAAGAAAAGCCTGGACGCAGCGTCATATTAAATACTTGTCCCGTGGATAGCGTAGCGGACTCACTAGTGAAATCAGCGTAACCTTCTTTGCCAGAATATTTGTTTAAATCGGCAAACTGCACTTGAGCAATCCACTGTGTCCACGGCTGATCGGAACTGGCTTCGCAGTAACTAGTCAAACCGCCATTTTTTAGCATGACGGTGTAATCTTCGACTTCTCCTTCTGCAAAAGTCTCACAAGGATCTGCATTTGAACCTTTTTTCATTGCTACTCGCATCCGCGTTAGCCCTGTACGTGAATTAGTTGGTATTTCAATACTACCAAATTGGGTATTATCACCGCTGCCCTGAAAGACTAATTCGCCCGCATCAGAGAAGTCGCCGTCTTGATTATAATCAATCCATACGCGCCAAAATTCTTCAAAACGTTCCCAAGTAAAACCTACTCCTAGTTCTAAATCATATTGTTCCCCTTGTACTAATTCGATTTGTTTATTCAAAAAATTACCGTATTGCTCTTTTTCGGAATAATTTACAAAATTGCCTACCTGCACTTTTTGAATCCACTGCCACCAAGGTTGTTCACCACTTACCGCACAGTAAATACCTGTCGCTTGAGTTTCAGTATCATTGGGACTGTCAATTTGTTTGACTACGACATTAGAAATACCGGTAAAATCTCCACATCCATCTCGTTTCGCTAAACGACGATACCAAGTCGTTTGCGTGAGTAATGGCGGTTGATAATTTAGATTGGTTGCGTTAGAAATATCTGTCCAAGGACCATTTTGACCAACGGCAGATTGCTGCCACTGATATTCGATATTTCCACTTCCTCCAGTAGCTTCGGCGAGATTATTAATTGATGTTGGTGTAAATTCTGCACAACTGGCTTCATCGCCACGAATTTGCCCACCTTCGGTAATGTTTTGGCAGTTGACTCCGTCATTGTTGCTACCGGTTCCAATTTCAATCTGCAGCCAATCGGAAGCACGATTGTTGGTGCCACCATTCACCGCATTGACAGTATTTTCGCGAAGGCGAATTTCTACAATATTTCCTAAAGGTTGTACTTTGACAAAATAGAATTGTCCCCAGCCGCTTAGCCCAATGATACTTCCATTACGCACCTCAAAATCTCCGAAGGAAAGTCCTACTGCGGCTTGACTAAAAGTGACTTGTGCGTCAATATTTCCCCATTGGTCAAAAGAAAGAAAATCAAGTTCTGTTCCAAGCAGATTATCATTATTAATTACCGTTCCTTCACATCCACAGCCGTCCGTAGTTACCCGATCATTGGAGGTATTAGGATTTCCATCATTACAAGTGGTATTAGGAATAGCTGGAAAGTTAGCATTATTGGGTTGACAATCTTCATTGTTACAAACACCGTCGTTATCCGAGTCGCCACCTGAATTTACGCAAGGATCACTTGAGTCTGTCCCCACTGTAACCGTTTCTTGTCTTTCGCAAAGTAATTGATAACCACTGGTATAATATTTTATATTTACATAATACTCTCCTTCCGCTAAGGAAATGGATTCACTCGCATTACAATTGGCAAAGCAGTTAAAAATTTGTCCCCAAGAGGAATTGAAAACTTGTAAGGATGAAATGGGCGCAGCATCTAATCCAGCGATAATAATTTGACCAGCAGTGCTAGTTATGCTAGCGTCAGTGGAGCAATCTGGTGTGCCATCGTTACCACCGCCTTCTTCTTCTTCTTCTTCTTCCTCCTCCTCCTCTTCCTCGCCATTGCCACCACCTTCTCCTACTTGAATGACGAGG
Source organism: Saprospiraceae bacterium (assembly GCA_045106545.1). GTDB lineage: Bacteria > Bacteroidota > Bacteroidia > Chitinophagales > Saprospiraceae > JBGCES01. The sequence continues at coordinate 229 of JBGCES010001001.1, read as the reverse complement.
TGGTCACTAAGCGTGTAATATTTAGATTCACTAGCTAGTTTATCGGTTACATCTCCCGAAAAACGCAACACATAACGTCCATTGACATTAAAAGAAACATTAGTATTATAACTGTTGGGATTGCTGAAATTAGCGTTGCCAGGCCCTGAGACCATTTCCCAACGGACTGTGCGGTCATTGAGCACATTATAGCCATCTACAATTTGTCCCGTCAGGTTAAGTACTCCAT
>JBGCES010001000.1:0-20908 GCA_045106545.1 Saprospiraceae bacterium | reverse complement strand
GCGTACGATCCTTTTGTAGTTGTAACAAAAAGTCCGATTCCGCACGCGTTTGCTTCGAACTATTTGCTGGCAATCGCAGCGCATGGGTTAAGAAATCAACTTGTTCGGAATGCAAATAGTGTGGTTTTGCTAAAGCAAATAAGATAGTACTGTTTTTATATAATTCTGGTGGATAAGCTAGCGTATCAAGTGGGTTATTGTTCTGGGCTACTTTTGCGCTAAGTTGCTGTAAATCAGCGTAATGCTTCTGCGCTGGTGGTAAGGGTTGAATGGTTGAAATTTGAGCTTGACCATTTTGATAATAGCAGATTACCATTAATAGAAGCAGCATTTTAATCGTCTGTTGCATTGTCTTTTTTTTACTAAATGATGAAATTTACTCCAAGACGGCAACCGGCGGAAAAAGACGCAAGAAATTAGCAACTATTTTTTTGAAAATTTTGCAGGGATGTACAACAGTCCTTCAATTTGAAATCTTGTAAGCCATTTTTATCGTCTTGTTCTAAATAAAAACAAGTTTCAATTTCTTTCAATAATAACTTTCTAGCACGTTGAATGCGGCTTTTGGTCGCCGTCAATGATAAGCCCAACTGCTCTGCGATGGCTTGCTGTGGAAGCTGTTCTAGATCGGCAAGTCGCAGTGGGAGAGCGTATTTAGCGGGAAGCAAATCAATCAGTGGTTCAATAAAAAAAGTTAATTTCTGATACACATCTGGTATGGCGGTCTGGCTGATCGGATCGATTTGCTGTGTACGTTGGTAGTCGCGAATATGATCTACAAACAAATTATGGGCAATGCGGAACAACCAAGATTTGGGCGATTCAATATCAACGCCCGAACAACAACTGTTACAAACTTTTAATAACACTTCACTCCGCAAATCTTGAGCAACCGCAATGTCCTTCGTTTTTTGGCGGAGATATATTTCTAGTTGCTCGGCATAAGCAGACCACAGCTCAATCGCGTCCTCACAGGATTGAATTTGCATAGTGAAATTTTTTTAATTGGGTTGAGTAAGAAATACTAAAATTAACTACGTATTATTGAGGAAAAATCCGCTATAATAAATGGCAATTTAGAGCAGCTAAACTAAAAAAGTGACATAAAAAGCCAGCAATAATATTTTTTTAACAAACGCTGCATCAACAATTGAAAATTAAAAACAAGTTTAAACAAAACGAAAAACATGAATTCTAACAAGCTTTTGTACTACTCCATCACCGTCGCATTGGCTGGATTTCTCTTTGGTTTTGACACCATCGTTATTTCGGGCGCAGACCAGCCGATTCAAGAACTATGGAACACCTCGCCTTGGTTTCATAGCACTTTTATTATGTCGATGGCGCTGTGGGGAACGGTCGTTGGGGCATTGACAGGAGGAATTCCGTGTAATAAATTTGGGCGTAAAAAGACACTGTTTTGGATTGGCGTTTTGTACCTCGTGTCAGCATTGGGATCGGGGCTGGCAAGTGATCCGTATGTGTTTTCGTTCTTCCGCTTTTTGGGTGGATTAGGCGTCGGGGCATCTTCCGTTGCTGCGCCGATTTATATATCAGAAATTGCGCCTGCTAACGAGCGTGGTCGCTTAGTCGCGATGTATCAATTCAATATCGTTTTTGGTATTTTGGTCGCGTTCTTTTCCAATTATTGGATTGGCAGCAACTTAGGTGCAGACGCTTGGCGATGGATGTTAGGCATAGAAGCTTTGCCCGCCGCGATTTATGCGCTGATGGTACTGGGCGTACCGAATAGCCCGCGTTGGTTGATCACTAAAAAAGGTGACGAATCCAAAGCAGCGGATATTCTCCGTTCGTTAAATCCGACAGCGAATGTGCAGGAAATGATTGCTAATATTAAAACCTCCGTACAGACCGCTACGCAAGACGTTTCTTTCTTTTCGGGCAAGTACAACTTCCCGATTTTACTCGCTTTTCTACTCGCATTTTTCAATCAAATGTCAGGTATCAACTTCGTCTTGTACTACGCGCCACGCATTTTTACGCAAGCGGGAATCGCTGCCGATAGCGTATTGGGTGCGTCGATTCCGATTGGCGTAGTCAATCTAATTTTCACCTTACTCGGCGTTTACCTCATCGACCGCATGGGGCGCAAACAGTTGATGCTGATTGGCTCAGTGGGTTATATTGTCACTTTGCTGGGCGTGGCGTGGGCATTTTATACACAAGCGGAAGGCACGATGGTGGTAGCGTTTGTTTGTGCATTTGTAGGCGCACACGCGATTGGGCAAGGTGCGGTGATTTGGGTATTTATCAGTGAGATTTTCCCTAATCAAGTCCGCGACTACGGAATGTCTTTTGGTTCGGGAACGCATTGGGTCTTTGCGGCGTTAATCACGATGGTTACGCTACCGATTTTAGAAGCCTTTTCGGCAGTGACCGTTTTTCTCTTCTTCGCGGGCATGATGATACTGCAATTGTTGTGGGTGATTTTCATGATGCCAGAGACGAAAGGGGTGAGTTTGGAGGAGTTGGAGGAGCGGTTGTTGAAGTAAGACTTTTAAAGGCACGAACGGCGCTGCGCGCCATGCCCTTTGGTAGCCAATAATCGTTAATGTTGATTCAGCAGCGCAGCGTGATGCCTCCATTAAAAGGGGCGCGTCGCGCTGCGCCGCGAAAAGTGGACGTAATGATTTGCTACCAAGGGTGTCATCGCGCTGCGCTGAAAATTTTATAAATCACTTTTTGAAAAAAGAGCAAAAAAATTAAATCATGTCAAAAAGTTATCACGCTACCTACAGAGATTTGAAAGGTAAAACTAGAAAAAAAATCAATGAAATGGTTGATGATCCAGATTCAATATTACATGAATTGGCAAAGAAAGGCGCAATTAAAAGAGAGGTTAACAAACGGCGGGAAATTGATAAACAACGTGAAAATTTAATTTGAAAAACATCCCAAATATCATCTCCAGGCTAGAAACCATCTCTTTAAAATATTCAAATGTTATCATTGAATATGAGATGGATAAACTTACTATAGAGAAGAAGAAAAGCAAAATATTGCTACTGATCTTTCATCTATTGCTAATTTTTGTGCCATGGATGTTTATTTACCTCGAAAAAACTGAAGTTCATATTCTTGCTCTTTTGATTTTCGCCGCTAACTCAATTCTTACTACGTTGAGTTACTATCAGGGCGTGATTAAAGGAGATAATCATATTGAAATTAATTTTCAAAATCAAGAATTGATATTGATTAATGTAAACCCGTTAGGCAAGATGATTTTTGCGGATAAGACGCTCACCTTACAGCGGAATGATAAAATAATTAAACGCAGTATTCCACTCTATGATAGCGATGAGGTTAGATTAATTTTACAACAAAACGGTCAGTTGATACCTTTAATTGATTTAGAAAATGATAGCGTATTAGCGCATTTATCTGCGTTATTAAATATTATGATAAAAAGAATTGAAGTGATAGATAATCAGAATGATAAAACTCAGTAAAGACCACATAAAAATGAACCAACAATCCAGAGGCCGAATACACCAAGACCCAACATTCGTTTTTTCAGAATTTGACGGACTAAAAATACAGCAGCTGGTTGTTTCCCAAAACAGAGAAACGAAAGAACCGATCATCGTTTTTATCAAAGTAGAAGGGAAAAATTGGCACCAGTATTTTTTAGATGCGGGAATGGGCTTTTGGGAAGATTGGGATATTGCTATTGTAGAAGACGAGAGCGATGAAAGTTATGAATACTTAGATTTAACGGAGCAGTATGCTGTCCGTAATCAAGTTATATCAGGTGTAATGTGCAAAAAAGACCAGAACAATAGCAAAATTGTTATTGCTTTAACTGACAAAAGTCAATTAGTGTTAAGATGTCGAAATGCCCACGAGTTCGATTCAGCGTGCGAATTGGTTAAATTGAATTAAAATGTCACTCAATAAAAAGAAATCACGGTTGATAATAATCGATAATGAAAAATTCAGGTGGGTAGTTTCACCCAGCAGTGGTTATTTGGTTTATGTAGCCGAAAAAGAAGAAGTCAAGGGCAGAAAAATAGAAGTCTTTATTGATTCAGATATCAATGACTATTGGGTAGAGTTTCCAAATGTTTCTAATTTGAATTTGAAAATAGTAAAGCCAAAAGATTCAGAATCAATTATCAGACAAGCGTTAAAACTAAATTGGAATCCCGAAGAAAAGGGAAAACCCATTGTTTTTGACTTGATAGACGATAAATTAAAAAAAAGAGTAAATACCTAAAGTGGAATATTTCTCCGTACTCAAAAGAATTATTAGCTAACTAGAAAACATAAACTTGCTCTCCAATGACTAATAAAACCATCCACCTCCCCATCTTCAGCGCAATTGAAATTAATGCAACCAATTTTAAATGCACCTATAATAAAACAATTTGGAAGTACGATTTCAATGGTACACCCATAGATTTGGATATAAATTTTTACTCCTTATCAGAAAAGAATATTGCTCTAGTCGCGCCAGCATTAGAGCGTTTAACGGAAATTCATCAAATCGCCGAAGCTGCTTATTTGCAAGATTTTGAGCAAGGAAAAGAAGCAAAGGAATACATTGAAGAGTGGCGAGATGATTTACTGTGGGATGATTTTAATGAAGAAGAGTATACCGATTTTATTAAAGATACCGATCCGAATCTGAGTTTAGCTCGGCGATTGTTGTCTTTGATTCGAGTGGTAAGAATTGGTTTTTATCCTGATTCGCCCGATACCTTTGTTACTGTGGATTTTGCATTCGGCTATGACGATGAAGAAGAGCAAAAAGGATGGCGGGAGCATATGATTGTGGTCAAGTTAAATTCGGAATTTGAGGTAACAGAGGTTTGTACCGAAGGGTAGGGAAGTATTGCTGCAAACGACACCATTCCATTAAAAATATAGTACGCGTAGAGCGAATTCATAAACACTCAAACGGCGATTTAGCCTACCATTGCGCATTAAGCGAATATGCACACTTCATTTTAGGTCTCCTTTTTTTCATACGTTTTACTTTCTATTCAATGAACTCATTCCTTGGAAGCGTAACTCTATGCTTGTAGTATTTCGAAAATACACTGCCGTGGAATCCTCCATTTTCTAAAAAAGTGAGATGCAAAAGTTCTCCCGAACTTCCACGCTGTATAGGTGTTATCGGCGTAAATAAAGGGATTAATCTCAATCCAAATTTATCTTTTCCCATTCAAAAGCACAAGACAAAAATTAGAAAAAGCTGCCCCAATGTTAATTTAATGTAAATTATGCGTAAATTTGTTATTAATTAGAAATTACGACTATTTAAATCGACTATTATGAACCATAAAATTATCTTGTTTTCATTGTTTTTTACCCTAATAAATGTACAATTAATCGGTAGTACTGAACCCATTACAGAAAACAAATTTGTAGAAGAATCCATGACGCTGGAAGTTGATGGCGCAGTAAAATTATACTCTATTTCAAAGGAAGACATTGAATTAATTGATACTGAGTTTATTCAGGAAACGGATGAAAGAGTTATAAATAACTGGCAATTAGCAACTAATAAAGATTATTTTATTAGTTATGAAAGCGGAAAGATAGAAGCGATTAGTCCGAAAAACTTCAAACGGATTACTAAAAAATATTTTGCCGACCTTCCAGCATTAGCGACTAGCATCGGGAAACGTGGTTTTCGCTACAAAAATTTACCGACGATGATCTTATTTTATAATAAGCAAATGCAGGAAGGAAAAGCTTTGACGAAAGCAGATCAGATATTAGTACAAAAAAGTAAATAGCCTGCCTCTGGAACAGTTTTTTTATTAAAAAGTACATTCAAATAAACAAATTAACATCTTGATTTCAATAAAACATTCTTCAAACTGTCTTAATGTTAATTCATTGTAAAATGAATATTAGGACTGTACAAAGTTTTTATTTGACGCTGATTCTCTATGATTTTTTCCGTAGCATTACGGAAAAAATCTGCGTTTATCTGCGTCAAAAACTGTGTCTTTTGCAAAACTTTGTACAAGCCTAAATGAATATTAATTATAGATTGTGAGTTATTGCAAAATGTCACGTAGCTTCAAGCTTAAATGACATTTTGCGATAATTCCACACCTCCCACCTCTTGATGTTTCTTCAGATAGCTCAAAGTTTAGCCGACAGCTCCTATTTACGCTTCTATCCACGCTTCGAACGATAGCTTAATATTAAGTTTACAAGACGCAATTTTTATTAACAGTAACTTAATACAATCATACAATACTATTAATAATGAATTTAGACTTTTGCGGTGTCATTTAAGAAAATTAATCCTTTTATCGCAAAATCTACATCATGAAAAAGTTTTTACTCCACATTCTAGGAGTTTCTACTATTCTACTTTTCGCTGCTTGTTCTTTAGTAGCTCAATCTTCTTCTTCTTCCACTAAACAATTACCTGACATCAAGTTGAAATTTGGAAAAGGTCTGCAAGTTGTTGCAGCTGATTCCTCTATGGCAATGAAGATTGGGATGCGTTTTCAGAGTTTATTTAACTCTGAGCGGTCACTCGCAGATGGCGCAGACTGGCAGTCTAAGTTTATGATTCGCAGAGCTAGATTGAAGTTTGACGGCTGGGCGTTTAATCCAAATTTTGTTTATAAAGCAGAATTTGCCCTGTCTAATCGTGATTTAGGTTCGTCTAGTGATTTCGATCAAACCAGCGAAGCTCCTAAGGTTGTATTAGATGCAGTCGTAAAATGGAAATTCCATAAAAACTTTACACTTTGGGTCGGACAAACCAAACTGCCTGGTAACCGCGAACGGGTAGTTTCTTCTCAGAAATTACAGTTTGTAGATCGAAGTCTAGTGAATGGTACATTTACGATTGACCGCGAAATGGGCGTTCAGTTACGTGGTAAATTCAAATCTGGTAACATGGTTATCAAACCAATGGCTTCATTCTCTTTGGGTGAAGGTCGAAACACGACGATTAACAACATCGGCGGTTCTCGCTATGTCGGTCGTGTTGAGCTGTTACCTTTTGGCGAATTTACCAGCAAAGGAGATTACGTACAGGGAGATTTGAAACGAGAAAACACACCGAAATTCGCAATCGGCGCGACTTACAGTTATAATCAAGGTACGCCAAAACAAAAGACTGCGGGTAGATTCTTAATTGATGCGGAAGGCAACTACTTAGAAAATAACCTAGAAGTAATTTTTATCGACGCGGTCTTTAAATACCAAGGCTTTTCAGTAGTAGGTGAATTTGCAGATAGAAGAGTACTGGGTGATATGGATGCAGACACTCGCGCTGCCTTGGTTGATGCTGACGGACGTAGCTACTACACGGGACAAGGTATTAATACTCAGATTTCTTATCTTCTAAAGAATAATGTAGAATTCGCGGCTCGATACACGAATATCATGCCCGATACAGAGGCTAGTTTTACTGGCATCAACGAATATACTTTAGGTCTATCCAAATATGTCGTTGGGCATAGTCTAAAAGTGCAAGCAGATGTGTCTTTAATTGACCAAGTAGGCAATTCAGATAATAAATTGAGATATAGATTACAAACAGAATTTGCTTTTTAAATTCATTAGTAGAGGTCAGAAGACAGACCATTTCATTGACAGAAGACAGATAAATCAATTGTTTTTGGATAAATGTTCGATTTCCTCATCGCAATGGTCTGTTTTCTGTCTTCCGACCGTGATAACGGTTTGACCTCTAAATAATTAAATTAATTTAAACAATTACCAACTTTAGTTCATGGATCCAATGATTATTATGTGGCTTGGGTTTATCCTCGCTGCTTACTCAGTTGTCGGAAACGACGTTATTCAAACTTTAGGAACTTTCCTAGCCTCGAATGAAAATCGCCCATGGTATGTCTTATGGGCATTCGCAGCGACGATTATGACCGCCACCTTAGTGTATGGCTGGTTTCAATATAGCGGTGATGTTTCTTATCAAAGATTATTAGGTGATGGAGGTTTTGCCGATCCTAAATACAAAGATCCGCGCGATATTTTGGGTTTCGGATGGCCATATTTATTACCTCCCTTAGTGCTGATGGTGATTACTAGGTTTGGTATCCCCGTAAGTACTTCTTTTCTAATATTGACTTTTTTCAATCCAAAGAACCTCGAAAGTATGGTCATCAAGTCGATGACGGGATACCTCGTGGCATTTGGAGCAGCTATCATTTTGTATATGCTGATTACGAAAAGCTTAGAAAAGAAATTTGTAGCAAATCCAATTAAAGATTCTGAAAAGACATGGTGGACGGTTGCACAGTGGGCTTCTACGGGTTTTCTTTGGACGCAATGGCTGGCGCAAGATTTTGCTAATATTTATGTGTACTTGCCTCGTCAAGTAGATGGAATGACGTTAGCTATTTCATTAGCGATACTATTATCGATGTTAGCTTACATCTTCTACTCTAAAGGAGGAGCGATTCAAAAAATCGTTAGAGCAAAAACCAATACAACGGATATTCGTTCTGCTACTTTTATTGATTTATCCTACGGTATCGTGCTGTACTTCTTCAAGGAATTAAACAACATTCCGATGAGTACCACTTGGGTATTCTTAGGTCTATTGGCAGGTAGGGAGATTGCAGTGAGATATAACCTAAGTAGTAAAGTACCAAAAGAGACCTTGAAAGATCTCGGAATGGATTTAGCCAAAGTATTCTTTGGACTAGCCATTAGTATTGCCTTGGTATTCTTGATTCGCTTCCTTACTATTTAAGTGAGAAGAGAGAAAAGAGATCGATAAATCTGAGAGAAGACAGACTTGATAGGTGGTTGAATATCAGACCCTTATACTGTTTTGGGAACTCTAGATGAACGATAGCTACTTTTGTCTTGTCACTTGACTAGGGATCGGATTCCTTCAAGGAATCCGATCCTTTTTTATTTAATCTCCATTATCCCTCCACTTCACTCGCCATTCCGCATTCCGCTGCGTCGCTTCTTTCCGATATTGGGTTACGCGCCCTTGCGCCTGTTTTGACCGAAAGTATTCTAAACAAATCGTTGCGCGTTTACGTCCCGTCGTCCAATTCTTTTCTTCTTTTTTAAAACTAGTCTCGGTTGTAAAAGCTAATTTTTCTAAAAAGCGAATACCACGTTTATTATCAACATCTACATTAGCAAAAACATAAAGCAAGTCCAGTTGAGTAAATAGATATTTTATTAAATGCGTTACTGCTCGTTGCGGTAAACCAGTGCCACGTACCGCTTCCGCGAACGCATAACCAATCTCACACCGACGATTTTGATAGTCGATATGTTCATGGTTAAACTCAAAAGCATGCAGGATGCCGACACAATTTTTATTTGAAAAAACGAGCCAATCCGTTCCGCCATGTTTAGGAGAATAAGGGCTAATGATTTGCAGCATTGCTACGTATTCATAAAGTGATTCGTGATTTTTAAAACGAGCATCCACATGCGGGTCTGTATCTTCGGCGAATATTTCTAAAACGTGATGACGGTTATCAAATCGTAATGGCACGAAACTCAATTCTTCCATGTCAGCGATAGATGGAAATGCCCAAATAGGAGCGCGCCCGTTATTGCGTTCCATCGCAAATTGGAGGTAATCTGGTAAGGGATAAGAAAGAGTATAAATGTGGCGATAATTGGTTTTCTTGGACATTGTGAAAGAAATAAATTTAATAGCCGTAGAGCAAAAAGAGAAGAAACGATGTTTATCTCCAACAGCATAGAATAAACAAAGCCCACAGCACATCGTTACATGGGTAAAGCTAACTAAAAATCTAACCAACTATGCGACCGACCTTAACGCTACTCCTCCTAATTTTTGGAACTGCTCTAACTGCCCAATTTAGCATTAGCCTAGAATCAGGACTTGCTTTTTCGCAATATAACGACGTGCGCGTCCCCAATGGCGAAGAATTAGCAGGTACATTATTTTCGCTTGATGATGACTTTTCGCCCGAACAGGGAAAGCCATTTCTGCGCGTAGAAGCAGCGTATTTAATTAAAGATAAACATACGGTGGAACTGACCGCCGCGCCGCTACAACTTAATTTTGCAGACGCACAATTGAGTTCAATTCGCTTCGCGGGAACGACTTTTGAAGGTGCAGATATTGATGGACGTTATGAATTTAATACTTACCGTGCCAGCTACCGCTACCGTTTAGTACAACGACCTAAATTCACATTGGATTTAGGTGCCAGTATCTTAGCGCGGGATGCCCGCATTGCCTTAACGCAGGGCGAATTAACTGCCGAAGATACTGATCTAGGATTTGTACCACTGATAAGTTTCAAACTACAATATTCACCCAGCGACAAATTATCGCTGTTGCTAAAAGGCGATGCGCTGGCTAGTCCTCAGGGGAGGGCAGAAGACGTTTTTGCAGGACTTTTAGTAGATTTATTAGCAGATAAATTACAATTGAAAGCGGGTTATCGCTTGATTGAAGGTGGCGCAGATGTGGATCAGGTTTATAATTTTGCGTTCATCCATTTTGCAGATGTGGGCGTTGTTTATACTTTTGATAATTAACGAATAATGGTAATTAAGTTGACAAGTTTATTAAGTTGATTCTGTTAAAGTATTGATTTTTATTGTTTTATAATAAATGAATCATTCACTCTAGCAATTCTCATTTTGTAAGCAAATCATACTCCGCTAGTTCTGCCAAACTTTTTTCGCTAGAAAAAATACTCTGCACAAATAAGATTAGTACACGTTAGAGTGGAAAAAACTCCGAGCCTCCTTAACTCCGCGTTTCTAATTGAGAATTGCTGCATTCACTCTAATCAAGTCAGTAGAGTTATATATTTTTTTGACAGCAAACACGGTGTAAGTCGCTCCTGATGAATGCTTTGCCACAATTAGACAATTTTGTCAATCTACTTAGCTCGACAGATTTAAGACGTTAGATAATCGATAATTATTTATCTAACTTCTTAAACCTATCAAACTACCTAGAAAAAATACTACGCGGGCATAATATCCCACTTTTCCCAGCTTCCTATTTGGGTTCGATTTGCATTAGCAACACCATTTCTTTCTGCTACTAAATACCTTTCATGGGTAGATTTAAAAGTAACTTTTTTGCCAGCGCCTAGTTCGCTTCGGTCATTGGTATCAGCTGGATTCAAAATTGTCCAAGATGCCGACGGATTTAGTTGTGCATGATTAATATCTGCGGTACCATTTAAGTTCGCTACCATGTATCTATTAAAAGTACTCTGCAAAGCAACTTTATCGCCATATTTGATTTGTCCTCCTCTACTATTCAGATTTTCTGCGTTGAGAATGGTAAACTGCTCCTCATTTCCAAGACTGTTACTATTAGCAAATAATTGACCGTTATTGTTTGCTACTAAATACTGATTATGAGCAGATCTGAAAGACACTTTACTACCGTAAGTAATATCAGCCCAGTTAAAAGGGGCAATAAAATCTGTGTCCCATCCATCTTTGATTTCAAACATCACCCGTTCTGCGGAGGTGTATTTTATCTCAAAATCATTACTTTTCGTAATTCTAGTAGAACCAAGTGAAAAAGTGGGATTGCCCGTAGTCTCATTACTATTTCTGACATCATTCATCCAATTTTCCCAGCTATTCGCATTCGTTCTGTGCCTACTGACCTGACTAGAGGAGGAATTTCCGATCCAGGCTGCAGCTCTGAAAGTCAAATTTCTTGGTCTTCCGATGTACAAAATAATGGTGATGTTTTTTTCATCATTACGTAACCGTAAACATCCTTGAAAGCCGAGTCCATGATTAAGACCCGAATAATAAAAAGAAGTCTCTGCAAAGGAATCTGAGATGATTTTTTCTTTGACATATCTTTCAATTGAACTTTCAGCTTGCGTAGGATCAATTGGGTGTGCGTTCAAAATTCTCGTTAATACCGTTTGGGCACCCAACAAATCTCTTGATGGAGCTTTGCCCCACGATCCTCTGATTTCATTAAAAAAAGAAACTTCAAAGTCAAGAGAACTCTTATTGACAATTGTTGCCCCTGCGATAAATCCTGATTCTTGTTGACTTACTCCGGCTGAAGTTGCTGCTGCTCCTGCTGCTACTGTGGCAGTTAATGCTCCTGCAATGACGGTGGCTGTGGCTGGATCCATGATTAATTTTTTGCTCAGAAAACTCAATCAGCTTATTAAAATATTCTTGATAATAAGTGATTGATTAAGTTTTTAGATTAAGTGAATGAAAATGTTTTTAATTAGAAATAAAGGATAATTATCTTCCTTTTTTTGTCACCACAAAGATGTAGGTCTTGCAAATCACTTAGCTGCACAGATTCGCCAAATGGTAGTACATTTTCATCAGAAGAGAAGAAATCGTTAGTACGAATTTATCAATTAATAATTAATCACGTTATTTAAGATGCTGATATTCAGTGTTTTAAAATCCGTTCAATGTTTTATTTTGAAAATTGGTAGGTTTTAAGTGAAGAGCTCACTTGGAGATGAATGTTATCTCGATTATTGATTGGATAGGCTATTTCTTTTTACGATTTACTTCGTTTGGCGATTTACCAAATTCTTCTGCAAACGCCCGACTAAAATAATTGGGACTATCAAAACCTACTTCATAGGCGACTTCTGATACATTCAAATCATTCGCGGTGAGCAACAAAGCTTTGGCTTTGTGGAGGCGAAAAGAACGGAGATAACGCACGGGCGTTTGGTTGGTGAGTGCTTTTAATTTACGATAAAATTGCTGTTGACTCAATTTTAAGGTCTTAGCAATTTGGGGAATAGTGAGGTCGGCATCTTCATAGCGCTTTTCTAAAGTCGCGTGCAGTTTTGCGATAAAGAGATCGTCAGGGGATAATGGTTGCGGGTCTGCAGTTGCTATTTGAGCGGACGAATTTGCTATATTTTGGCTATAACGCTGTTGCAAATTTCGGCGTATTTCCAGCAGTTTTTCCAAACGGATAAACAACTCTTCTTTATCGAATGGCTTCATTAAATAGGCATCTGCACCATATTTTAACCCTGCTAATTTATCTGCTTGCGTCGCTTTGGCCGTTAGCAAAACTATTGGAATGTGACTTGTGCGTTCGTCCTGCTTTAGCGTTTCGACTAATTCAAAACCCGTTTTTCGAGGCATCATGACATCACTGATAATAATATCTGGTACTTGTGCTAGCGCCTTTTCAATACCTTCTTGTCCATCTTTGGCAATTTGAATCTCGTAATGTTCGGCGAGTATAGATTGGATATAAAAAGTAACATCCAAGTTGTCTTCCGCGATCAGTAATTGCGACTTTGAAGTGATTGTTTCTTCAAATAGGGGAGATGTCGTATTTAAATTGTGATCTGGCTGATTGATTTCGCTTACCGTAATCGTGGTAGCGGTGGAAATAGGAGGAGGCAATGGTTGCAAAGTTTTGGTTGCCTCCGTTGATTGATTGTTGTGAATGGGTAAAGTAACGACAAAGGTCGTCCCTTGATTAGTTTTACTAGTTACGCTAATCGTACCCTCCAGCAAATCCACTAATTCTTTCACCAAGGCTAGTCCAATTCCAGTGCCTTCTCCTTGCCGACTTTCTGAATTATCGACTTGATAGAACCGATCAAAAATGTGTGGTAACGCCGTAGGAGCAATCCCGATTCCATTGTCCTTAATCTTAATTTCTAGTTGATCAAGCTTTTGAGAAAGATGCAATATCACTTTTCGACGCGGCGGCGTAAATTTAATCGCATTGGATAATAAGTTAGCAATAATTTGCTGTAATTTAATTTCATCGACGTCCATCACCAGCGTATCAATTTCGCTGTAAACGCCTAGTTTTACCTGTTTCTGTGCAGCTAAGGTTTCAAAAGATTCGCCCACGTATTGTACAAAAGAAACTACCTCTTTGGCTTGATAATGAGGCATTAAATTATTGCTATCTAGTTTTGATAAATCCAATAATTGATTAATCAGATTGAGCAATTTTTTACCATTCCGTTCAATTAAATTGAAACCCGTTTTGAGGCGGTTTTCTTCCTTTGCACTAACTTTAGTCGTCCAAACGCCCGTTTCTAATTGATTAGCAATACCTAAAATAACGGTCAAGGGCGTACGGAATTCGTGGGTGATATTGGTATAAAAGCGCGTTTTCAGACGGTCAATTTCTTTGAGTTGGTGCGCTTCCGCTTTTTCTATCTGCCGTTTTAAACTAAAACGATACCAGAAGTAAATACCGCCCGCCGTCAGTATCAGATACAATAGGTAAGCCCAAGTCGTTTTCCAAAAAGGAGGAATGATGGAGATACGAAGCGTCTGGGGTACTTCATTCCAACGCCCATCCGCATTCGCGGCTTTCACTTTGAGTTGATAATCTCCAGGTGGTAGATTAGCAAAGCGAATAAATCCGCGATTCTGATTATCAATCCACTGATCCGAAGTATTATAGTTGCCACCAATCAGCTGATACTTGAATTGATTATTAGTAGCATCGCTGTATTCGAGTGCAACAAAATTTAAAGAGATGGTATTTTCCTGATAAGACAAGTTCAATTGTTCTAATTCGCCAATTTGAACATCAGTAGCATAAGGTTCATCATTAATTAGCAGCTTGGTAAAATACACCTTAGGTAAAGCATTATTTTGTTCGATTTGATTGGGATAAAAAACATTGACTCCTTTAGTTCCTCCCAGCCAGACTTCGCCCGTTGCTGTCTGTAATCCTACGTTCGGCAGAAATTCACGACTTTGCAAACCATCGGTTACGGAAAACCGCTGGTAATCTTTTTCAGCAATACGGTAATGAATAATACCGCGATTACCACTCAGCCACAATCCGTTGTTATTATCGGAGATAACGCTGTAAAAAACCTCGCTGGGTAAACCGTGAGTAGCTTCATTGAACAACTCGTATTCCAGCGAAACGGTATTTATTTTTAATACACCTTTGGACGTCGCAACCCAGAGCGTCAATTTGGCTGTATCTTCATAAAAATAGTAGCAATAGCCAACATTGGCGATTTTACGTTCTAGCTGATAGCCATTGGCTTGTTGAGCAAAAACCAGTAAATGAGTTGCATTTTCGGCGAGGTATAACCGCTTGTTTTGGTCTGCAAAAATACGCGTATAAAAGGCAGCTTGATAGTCGCCAAGCGCAGTGAACGCCGTGGTAGTACCGTTTTTACTATCCAAACTATAAACACCATTTTCCATTGCCAGCAGACTAGTACCATCCGTTAAGGTATAAGCATCATTAATTTTATATTCGTACTCATAAGCGGCTTGCCACCTACGATTCAGCGAATCGAAGCGAAATAACCGTTTCAAAATAACTGCCCATAAATTTTCGGTGCTGTCGCGAAAAATAATTTCAAGCGGCGCGTAAAAATTCTTTTCAGAAAAAGAATTCTGTTGTCCTTCTTGGTATTGATAGGAATGATAGGTAGCGAGGCGGTTTTTATTAATATCAAATTGTTGTAGTTCCCGATCCGCTGCTACCCAAATCTGCTGATTGACTGGATCAGAAAATATCGCCTGTACGCGTTTTCCTGCGGTTGGATGGAGTAGTTGAAACTTTAGCTGATGTAAATTAGTGTAAGCAATCCCACCCGTGTAGCGTGACACCCATAAATTATCTTGTGGATCGAGATAAAGTTCTCTAACCGAATTATTGTTAAGGCTATTTTTATCGCCAGCTTGCTTTTTAAATTGCTGAACGAAGGTCTTTTTTTGTTTATCAAAAAGTAAAATTCCGCCTTCTAATGTACCTGTGAAAAGATAGCGATCTTGGTACGGAACAATCGACCAAACCGAGCCACAAAATACGTCAGCAAATTCCGCTAAATAGCTATTGACTACTTTTTTTTCTACCAAAGAAAATTCAAGCAATTTTCCCATACCACCGATCCATAAAGTCGCGTCATTTTCTACGTAAGTATTGTAAGTAAACCCCTCATAACTCACATCCGTATAGGCTTCTGTTAACGAAAAATGCGTTTTTTGACCACCTTTTTTTATATCCGTAATCGTAAATCCAGGGCGAGAGAAAAACATGGAAGAAACGACTTGTTTCACCTCCTGTTGTGCATTTAAAACAACTTCACACCGCTGCCCATCGAGTGGGTAACTAGGCAAATCTGTCAGCGTTTCGATATTAAAAAGATGTAGTTGTCCTGCTACGCCAGTGCCAACGCGTACCCACAACTGCTGCTGAAGATCTAAATGAAATGCATAGTAATCCTCTGTTTTTAAGTTCCCTTGTTCGTCCCTCACTTGAAAACTCCGAAAATTATCCGTCGCGCGCTGATAGCAATTAATCGCCTCGTTGGTCGTAAACCAGAGATTACCCGCAGCGTCTTCTTGCAGGCGGCTAGTAACAATGCCCCCCGCAATACTTAGACTATCATCTGGATTAGGTTGATATACTTTTACTTCCAGACCGTCAAAACGGTTGAGTCCAGCGAGTGAACTCATCCAAATCAAACCCCGACTATCTTGATAAACGTAGGCGTTGGTTTCCTGTGAAAGTCCATCTTCCGTTCCGAGATGGCGAAAAGAAAGCGGAGCAATCTGCGCCTGAGACAGTTCTAAACAACTGAATAGCAATAAATTAGTGAGCAATAAAATTTTTATCATCTTACGGACTACTAAGTAGTTAACCTAAAATAATCGACACATTTTGTGACGGTCTCTTTTTGCACTATACATCGTTAAAAAGCCTCGTCGTAAAAAGACTACGACTACGTTTTTTGCCTTGTCTAGCACAAAAATAGCCTCAATCAAAAATGACGATTATTTCACGTTAACTACTTATCACTTGACAAATGCATCATTTAGAGTCAAATATGCGCTTAGTGTGCCGAAGAATAAGCTCCACCACCGCCACAGTCGGGTGGACAAGGCGCTGCACTTTGTAAATAAATAGTTGAATCGGCAGCCTTTGCCACACTCGCTTCATCAGCGATAGTAAAGGTGAAATATTGCTGCGCTGATTTTTCGTTGCCCACTTCTAGTGTATCCAAAAAAACGAGCAAATTCAAATTTTTATCTGCTAAATCGAATACTTCTTCTAGGTGTTGTTTGCTAAAAAAAGCTGAGGCGAAACGGCTAGGTTTAGACATCTCTTTAGGCGCTGCATTAGGATCGGTGGGAATACTTTCCAGCTTTGTTTTACTGGTATTCGTCAATCGAACATTTTTCGTTTTTTCTAATTCATGTCGGTTATTTTGTAAGCCGACCGCAATAATACTTTCCTCTCCTGCTAGTTTGGGATCAACAAAAAAGCGAATACCTACGCACGGCTTTTCGGATAAAATATTTGCTAATTCTATAGCGGTGAACTGCGCTTGCAATGGGCTGATTTGTTGTTGTTGCCGACCGTATTCGACGGGAATAACTCGCCCTTTTTCAGCTCCATTAAATGGATAATAAGGTTTGGCTTTAATGACTTCTAACATGGTTAGTTAATTTTTTAGTGGTTAAACAAGTGTTATGGTTTTGATTTCTAAAACTACAATAAATTTTAAAATTTTCAACTTATTAAGAAATATTAGTTAGAACAGTAGCAAAGGATTTGATAAAATTAGTTAAGCTATGATTAAATCACTCGTCTTATTCTAAATTATTCATTATCAATGTATTAGCGAAATTATTTAGCAGTTTTAGCATCAGATGTTTACGTTCACTAGACTTTTTTTTGCTAAAGATTTAATGCTGAAATTATAGTGCTCCTATTAGGACGAATCTTTTCCATGTACACTTCCAATATCTTTTCAATCTTTTCCATCCTTTTTATTCATTATTTATTGCAAATTGCAGTGTATTTTATCACTTTTGGACAACTTTAGTCGTTACTTAGTTCTATCAAAAAACAAAAATCAACAGCACCATGCAATTGCTATCACGTCTTCTTTTTCTTTGTTTTATCTTATCGTTTACCTTTCAATCAGCCTTCGCGCAAACCGAAGCCTACAAACAGCTCGAAGGTCGCTGGGACTTGACTGTTCAACAAGACGGAAAGGAATTGCCTTCTTGGCTAGAAATTTCGCATTCGGGAAATAATACTTTAGTTGGTCGTTTTGTCTATGCCTTTGGTAGTGCGCGTCCAGTGGCACACGTAAAATATACGGGTACGAGTTTCACTTTTTCCATTCCTAAACAATGGGAAGATGGTGATGTCGATATGGCATTCAAAGGAAAAGTAACCGAGGACGATAAAATGGTCGGAACGATGCGCTACGTAGATGGTAAAACTTATAATTGGACAGGAACGCGCGCACCGAAATTAGTGTACACCGAAAAGCCAATTTGGGGCGCACCGCGTCAGTTATTTAATGGTGAAAATTTGGACGGTTGGCACGCTAGCGGCGATAATCAATGGACAGTAGAAAACGGTGTTTTGACGAGTAAAGCATCGGGTTCAAATATTATTTCCGATGAAAAATTCATGGATTTTAAACTGCATATCGAGTTCCGTTATCCCGAAAAAAGTAACAGTGGCGTGTATCTGCGTGGTCGTTATGAAGTGCAGGTAGAAGACAATATTGGCAAAGCGCCCACGAGCACCTTATTTGCTGGTATTTATGGTTTTTTAACACCCAATATCATGGCAGCTAAACCCGCTGGCGAATGGCAAGCCTACGATATTACCTTAATCGGTAATCGAGTGACCGTCATCGCTAATGGTCATGCGGTGATTGTCGATCAAACGATTCCAGGGATTACAGGCGGCGCATTAGATAGCAACGAGAGCGAACCGGGTTCGTTTATGCTACAAGGCGATCATGGACCAATTGAGTATCGCAATATTGTGGTCACGCCGATGATGAAAGCTAACTAAGTAACGGTCAAAAAATAACTTCCTCATCTGGACAGGTCAAATTTCTCTCATTTTCCGCTTGAAATCAGTCCCCGAGACAAGCGTCGGGGCAGGCGGCGTATCAACAATTCTCCTTCTTTCAAACGAAAATTGAGAAAAACTATACACTGTCCAGCTTGAGTAACTTATTCTTTGATCGTTACTAAACAACTTTCTGAATCGTTCAAATAAATGAAAAACTATTCTAATTGGAGTGTAGCTTTCCGCTGCGCTCCAATTTGATTTTAAATACCATTCATTACAATTTCAAAAATGCAACAACTCAATTTTCTTACTCTTATTCTATTACTGACACTTGCGTTTGCCTGTGGCGAATCGGCAACAACTGTGACAACAACTAATACAGAAACACCGCCACCAGCGCAAAAAGAATTCCCTGCCTTCTTTCAAAAAATATTGAATGCCCACGGTGGATTAGAACGCTGGAACGCCATGAATACACTGAAATTCACGGTCGCACCAGCAGATTACGTAGTGGATTTACAAACGCGTAAAGAAACGATTGCAGAGGAAGGAAAATATACCTTTGGGAATGACGGAGATAAAGTTTGGATTACACCGCACCGCGATTCGTTTCCAAGTAAGCAACCACGGTTTATGAAAAATTTACGCTTTTATTTCGTTGCTATTCCTTTTGTTTTTGCGGATGATGGTGTGAATTTAGAAGATCAAGGTATGCAGACGATCAATGAAAAAGAGTATCAAGTGACCCGTATTTCTTTTGGTGAAAACGTTGGCGATGCGCCCGAGGATGAATATTATATGTACGTCGATCCAACCAATAGTAAAATTGATTTTATCACTTATTCTGTCACCTATTTTGACCAACAAAAATCTACTAAATTCAATGCTTTGAAGTATGAATGGGCAGATGCTAATGGTATTTTATTTCCAACAAAAATGTTAGGTTATAAATGGGAAAATAACGAGTTGGGCGAGATGCGCTATGAAAGAGTAGTGAGCAATACGAGTTTCTCGAAAGATAAAATGGAAGACGGATATTTCGCAATTCCAGCGGGAGCTTGGACGGATTAAGTACAATGACAGAATTATAAGAAATGCCACCATTTAGAATTTATTTTCTGAATGGTGGCATTTTGGGTAATAGATGTTGCTATCTTATTCGTTAACTCGCTTGGTAAACATCTTATGAATAATCGTCCAATGTTCTTTAATTTTGACTAGCATAAAGTAATCAATGTAGGGCGTAGTCGCTTTTGGATCGGCGATTTGCACTTTGGCGACCGCGATGTCATTTTCGTAGTCAATGGAAATAATTTTTCCAATTTCACCCGTCGGTTGTCCTTCTTTCGTATCCGCGATATAGGCTTTTCCACTCCAAGTCGCTAACTCACCGCCTTTATTGTAATACAAATTTAAATCGGGATGAAAGGCTTTTTTCAAACGGTCAGGTTGTCCGTTCGTTGAACCTTGGATGTAGTCGTTGAGGGTTGCCGTGATTTGCTCGATTTCTGATTTATCGGTATTGGTTTGAGCATTTAATTGAGTACTTCCGACGATAAAAACGAGAAGGAATAGGATATTGTATTTCATTTTTTTGTTTAAATTTAGATATGTAAATATTTAATAAACTGCAAGTTACTTCTAATTTAACTTGGTTTGCTTTGCTTGCTGATTAGGTCTCTTTTGAAACCAAAGTTTATCTCCAGTAAAAACAGAAAGGTAAAATCCATCAATGTCAATCCCATTTTTTCGATTGAACTTTACTTCATTGAAGTATTGTCGATTTCCTGTGAACGAGTCTTTGATCAACGGGCTAAATTCAACAGTCCCCAGCCTTTGATTACTGGCAACTAATTTATTATCATTTATGGAAAATTGATAAGTCGCATCCAATTCACTACAATAATATTTCCCTGCGTATGCTGTCAGGTTTTTAGTCCAAGCTGCATTGGAATCATAAGCAAGATGCTCGAAAGTTTCTCCGCCTCCCACTTCCACTGTCATGACTTTTTGATTCCCCTGATCCGCAAAATTCAAAAATAAATTACTAAAAGTAATCATCTGGAATCTATTTTTCCCAACGGGAATGATTGGACTATCGAAACCATTTCCTCGTGCATACTGAAGGGTATCATTTTT
>JBGCES010000100.1:0-5280 GCA_045106545.1 Saprospiraceae bacterium | reverse complement strand
GGTACGAACTGGAATGCTATTTCTAACACTGGAGTATATAATGGAGCAGGTACTACTGCTTTAAGTATCGGTAATGTAGCTGGTTTTGATGGCTACCAATACCGTTTACACGTAGAGACACCTACTTGTGGTGACTTATATTCTAACCCTGCTATTTTGACTGTTGAAGGACCTATTTCTTTGACTCGTCCAGCAGACGTGTTGATTTGTGATGATGAAAATGTAGCTATTTCGACTAGCTTTACTTCAGTAGTAGCTAATGCGAATTCAGGAACATTACAATACGAATGGCAATTATCAACGGATGGTGTTAACTGGGCAGCTGTTCCAGACAACGCAGTGTATGATGATGTGGCTACAACTACTCTGAATGTTAACGATGTAACTGGTTTAACTGGTCGCATGTACCGCTTACAATCTCGTACTGGTGTTTGTGATTGGATTCAATCTGATTTCGCAGTATTGACGGTAGAAGGTGCTTTAAGAGTAGATATTCAACCCGTTGATCAAGTAGATTGTGCAGGTTTGGGTGTCGTTTTCTCTGCTGGTGTTAGCAATGGCAACGGTGGCGAATTAGCTTACCAATGGCAAGAAGCACCCGCTGCAACTGGTCCTTGGACAGATTTGACCAATGGAGAAACTTACAACGGTACAACAACTGATACATTAAGTTTAAGTGAAATCGAAGGATTGAGTGGTAACTACTACCGCTTAGAAATTAGCAACCGCATTTGTTCAACTATTTTCACTGATGCTGCGCTATTATCAATTGAAGGACCTGTATTTATTACAGTTGAGCCAGAAGATGCAGACATCTGTTCTGGTAACGGCACAAGTTTCTCAGTAGGAGCTATCAACGAAGGAGAAGGTACACTAGCATATGCTTGGGAAGTTTCTGAAGATGATGGTACAAGCTGGGCATCAGTAACTAACGTAGGTGTTTACTCTGGTGCAACTGCTAACGTGTTAAACGTAAGTGATGTAGCTGGTTTGAGTGGTAACTTATACCGTAACGTTGTAGGTACTGCAAATTGTGCTGCTGATACAACGCGTTTTGCATTATTGAGTGTAGAAGGACCGATTTCAATTACAACTCAACCGACCAACGAAGATGTATGTTCGGGTGAAGCTGTTCAATTTGAAGTAGTCGTTGACAACCAAGGTACGGGCGATGTATTGTACCAATGGCAGATTTCTACCAATGGTGGAGCGAACTTCTTCAATGCTGTAAATAACGGTATCTACAATGGTGTAGCTACTAGCGTATTGAGTGTTTCAGATGTAGCTGGTTTCAATGATTATCAATATCGAGTCATCGTCAGTACGCCAACTTGTGCAACGGTAACTTCCGCAGCTGCTACGGTAACCGTAGAAGGACCACTAGAAGTAACGGATCAGCCTGATGGTATCACTATCTGTTCAGGTGGAGGTACTACTTTTACTGCGGCTGTTGCTAACTTAGGTGAAGGAACAATGTCTTACGAATGGCAGATTTCTACCGATGGTATTAACTTCCAAAACATCAGTTCTTTAGGAAATAACGCAGCTTACGCTGACTTTACTACCACTACTTTAACGGTAAATGATGTAACTGGATTGAACGGACGTTTCTTCCGTATGGCAACTCGTACTGCTCAATGTAACCCAATCGTTACAGATGCAGCTATCTTAATCGTAGAGGGACCAATCAACATTTTTGACCAACCAGATGATGTGACTTCTTGTGCAGACAAAGGAGTAGTATTTATCGTAGGTGCAGAAAATTTAGGTGAAGGTGTATTATTCTACCAGTGGGAAGAAAGCACAGATAACGGTAATACTTGGAATGTAATTAATAATGATGACATCTATAATGGTGTTACTACCGATACATTAAGTTTAGACTTAATTGGTGGCTTACGTGGCAACCAATACCGCGTACAGATTACAACTGAAACTTGTTTAGAAGTAACTTCTCTTGCTGGTACTATCGGCGTAGAAGGACCAGTAGTTATCACGGATGACCCAGACGATATTACAGTATGTTCTGGTAACCCGACTACTTTCACAGTAGTAGCTAACGCAAGTGGTTCTGGTACATTAAACTACCAATGGCAGTCAAGTGCGAATAATGGAGTAACGTGGACAGATATTGCGAATGGCGGAGTTTATACCGATGTAACGACAGGAACGCTGAGTATTTCTGATGTAGTTGGATTAGGTGGTTACCGTTTCCGCGCATTAGTTGGAACACAGTCTTGTGACCAGTTAAATTCACAGTCTGCTCGTTTATCAGTAGAAGGACCAATCGGATTCGATGGCCCACGTGATGCAACTGTATGTTCTAATATTGGTGCTTCATTCTTCTCCGATGTACAAAATCCAGGTGATGGTGAAATGGTATATCAATGGTTTTTGAGTGAAGATGGCGGTACAACTTTCAACCCTATCTTAATTTCAAATCCTAACTACCGTGGTCAATTGACTAATTTCTTAGAAATCCAATTGTCAGAAGGTTTAGACCAAAATCAATACTACGTACAAGTAGGAACGGCATTGTGTGCTAATACTAACTCACCCGTAGGTACTTTAACTGTACTTGATGCTTGTGATGTAGGAACTTGTGACTTTGATTTAGATGGAATCGTTAACGACATCGATGTAGATGATGACGGTGACCGTTTACCAGATGCGATTGAGGAAGACATGAACAACCGTAACGTTTCTGAAGGTTGGAACTATGTAGATGACACAGGAAACTTATTAAACTACGACCGCTGTGTGCCTGATTCTGATGGTGACGGTATCTTAGATGACGAGGAAGATCCAGATGGTGATGGTATCACCAACGGGGAAGAAACAGATGGTGACGGCATCAATGATGGTGACCCACTTGACCCTTGTGATCCTTTCATCAGCAGTACGACCTGTATCGGTGTTTCTGTAGCAATCGATGTGAAATTACAAGGAGCATGTATGGGCGTAGCTGGACCAGTTAACTTAATGCGCGACGACTTACGGGAGAAAGACATCATTCCATTAGAAGAGCCTTACACGGACTTATCTAACTTCGAACACATCGGTGTAGATGGAAGTGGAGAAACGACTACCGCAGCAGTTCTAGCAGTGGATGACTTGAATAACTCAATTGTTGATTGGGTATTTGTAGAACTACGTAACGCACTCGATCCGCGTACGGTATTATACACTCGCTCGGCACTCTTACAACGAGATGGTGATGTCGTAGATGTAGATGGTGTCTCTGACATCAACTTCCCATCTGCTCAGGCTGGACAGTTCTTCGTATCTGTACGCCACCGCAATCACTTGGGTATCATGACGGGGCAGGCACTCGCCTTATCACCCATAACTACTGAAGTGGACTTTACTGACCCAGCTACTAGTGTATTCGGTATCGAACCACAAGTACTGAAAAATGGAGAATACCTCATGTGGGCTGGTGATACCAACGGAAACGGACAGACCGCTTATCAAGGTCCTGGTAACGATATTTTCACCATGCTTTCACCGATTCTAGGTGCACCGGATAACGATGGCGATGCCAACTTTATCTTACCAGGTTACTTACGAACGGATGTGAACTTGGATGGAAATACTATCTATCAAGGTCCGAATAACGACCGGAACTTAATCTTGTTCCAGGTAACTATTCCACACCCATTGAATACACTGAACAATAGTGGTGATGGCTCGACTGGTAACTCTGGTCAAACATCAGCTCTTGCTAACTTCTTGTTAACAGAGCAGCTGCCATAAGCAATAAATGACTATGAGCAGGTCGCTATCAGTGACCTGCTCATTTTTACTCATTTTAATTGCGAAAATAATCTTGTTAAAACATTGATTATCAATTAATTGAAATAAATATTTTGCTGTAATACTGAATAATTACTACACGTTTTTTCCCTCCAATTTTGTACTATTTTAATAGCTTATTTTTCAATAATACTAATACTGAAATAAAGCGACCTAAAGCTGCTTTTTGTTAAATAAACAGATGCACTAGAAGCGATTAGCTGTGACTAATATTTTTTAGTTAACGTACGACATAGCTTCTAATTTTAATTTTTAAAATCTATTTATTTACTCGCTACTAGTCACTCGCTATTTCACAAACACTTTTCAAACACAATAACGGCAGATCCTTGTACTGGATGATTTTTGCTAACTCACGTAAGCCCGTCAACCGTCCGCCGTACAATAAAGTCACATGAAAAAAACAACGACATTTCTTCATCGTTTACTGCTCCTTTTTGTTTTGGCAGTAAGTACTCAATGGTCGGCTTTGTATGCCCAGATTGAGTTTACCTTACAACTTCAGCCCGATGGCGTGACTTACCACGCATTAGCTCGACCGACGGCAGATATTGCACCTACGGCAAATGCCAGTACTGGTACAGGACAGGTTACTGTCGTACTACCTACAGGTACGCAAATCACTAATTTTCAAAATGGCGACGCGCTTTGGACGGTACTTCCTACGGTGGTTTCACCACCCGAAAATCCAACTAAAGATTATATTTCAATCGGTTTAGATTTCGACTTTCCAGGCTTGAGTTACACCTCAGGACAGGAAACTTTATTATTTTCCTTTGAACGGCAATCTGAATGTAACGGACGCATTTATTTAATTGAAAATGGAGTCGATCCATTTGATATTCCTAATAACTCCGAAAGTAATAACCCTGGTAATGATATTGGTATCTTTGACAATGGCTACAGTCCATTGCAGAGCTACACTTATTTAGGAACTTACGCACCTTTCGCGGCTGATTGTCGCGATAATGATAATGACGGCATCCTTAATAGTATCGAAGATCAAGATGGTGATGGCACCGTAGATAGCGGTGAAACCGATCCTAATGATGATGATACAGATGATGATGGCATTAATGATGGCGTAGAGGATTCTAATCAAAATGGTATTCACGACAGCAATGAAAGCGATCCATTAGACGATTGTGATCCCATTTCAGTAGGAACAATCTGTGATTTTGATGATGATGGTAATCCCAACGATTCTGATCCTGATGATGACAACGATGGAGTACCTGATGTGAATGATGACGATCCATTTGATCCAGATTCTGATTCAGATAACGATGGCGTTTCAGATATTGATGAAACGACTGATGGTAGTGATCCACTAGATCCTTGTGATCCCAACAATAGTAATACCGCCTGTAGTAGTACGGATGACGATGGCGACGGTTTCTACGCAGATGGTACTGGACCGACATTCGATCCAGATGATAATGATGCCTGTAACCCAGATAACAC
>JBGCES010000010.1:0-10061 GCA_045106545.1 Saprospiraceae bacterium | reverse complement strand
TTTGAAAAAGTGGCAGCGCGTAGTTTGGCAATAAATGCTATTTTTGTCTCAACTTTTATCACCTAAAATCATTTTTTAGGTACTACAACAGATGTCGCTACGGCATCTGTTGTTTTTTTTACACTAATTACCTTGCTCAAAAATGGATTACTACCAATACCTAGTGCAGAACGAAGACAGCATGACGGAGATTCTAATTGCGATGTTTAGTCAGCAGCCATTTGATACCTTTGAAGAAACCGAAGGTGGTTTTGGCGCGTACATTCCCGCCAAAGAATATGCAGATACAGTGGAAGCCTACGTCAAGGAATTGCAGCGACAATTTGACTTTAAGTATGAGGTAAATCACATCCCCGCGCAAAATTGGAACGCTGTTTGGGAATCTAACTTCCAACCCATCCTCGTAGATAAGTTCTGCGGTATTCGTGCCGACTTCCACCCTCCGCTCCCTCACGTACAGCACGAATTAGTCATTAATCCCAAATTAGCATTCGGTACAGGTCATCACGAGACGACTTGGATGATGATGAAAATGCTGGAAAACCGAACATTACGTAACAAAAAAGTATTTGACTATGGATGTGGGACGGGTATTTTAGCCATACTTGCTGCCAAATTAGGTGCTACTGAACTGGATGCGGTTGATATTGAGGAACCTTCCTACGAGAATACCCTCGAAAATATCGAAATCAATCAAGTACGTGGCATTACGACTTATTTGGGTACGCTGGAAACGATTCCTTTTAGAGTTTACGACCTAATCTTAGCAAATATCAATCGACACGTAATTTTAGACAGCTTCACTGCGTTATATCAAAGGCTACATCGCAACGGACGGCTAGTCATCTCAGGTATTTTGAAATCGGATGAAGCTCTGATTTTAGATGCTGCGAAATCACATAATTGGCAGTTTGTCCAGCGGTTAGAGAGAGGCGAATGGATTTGTGTGGAGTTTAAAAAGACGCAAGTTTAATGAAAAATCACTCACTATGAACGGATAGCAACTACAAACTACCAACTTAAATACTACCAACTACCTTACTACTTTCAAACCACTATCTATCCCCAGTATCAGATACTAATTTATATGTTCCAACTACTCACTCGTACGCTTTCCATCGCTATTATTTGTATTATTTTAGCACCTCATGACCTTGCTGGTCAACGTTTAGAAAAGTTTTCCGAAAACCGAACGGAATTCGTCAATCAGCTCAAAGAGTTGATGACTGCTAGTAAACGCAAGGTGTTGGAAGATGTCTATAAAGACTTTGCCACCGTGTTTAATAGCGGCGTTTTTTCGGAAGAAGAAGTCATGGTGGTATTGCAGACAGGCAATAAAATGCTCGATCAGCGCATGACTGCTAGTCCGTATTTTTCGCGTTATTTACAGGCTTTGACGGTATTAAAAAACAAAGTTCAAGACTCTGAAAAAAGGTTTACCGAATGGCATTTAGTTTTAGATGGAATGCTAGACGATATTGAAAATCGGCGACTCAAGCCGTTTGAAGAATTTCTCAGTTTTTCACAACACTTCTTTGAGCACTCTGCGCTGCGCTATTCGACGGGCGGAACGTCTTGGTTAGCACTCGCCGAAGATTATCAAATTAAATACGCCGATGGACAACCACAAGTTGTGTTTGAAAAACTAGACTTACAAGCGATCCGTAAGGATAATAAAATTCAGATTCAAGGTACAAGTGGAAAATTTCTACCCGTAACAGAAATGTGGTACGGGAAAGGAGGAAAAGTGACCTGGGAGCGTTTTGATTTGGAAGAAGGTGTTTATGCAGAATTGACGGATTATGAATTTGAGGTAAAGCGTAGTTTATATGAAGTGAAGAAGGTAAAAATGCACTACCCGTTATTCTTCGGTGAACGTGCCATTGAAGGTTCTTTCCGCGATAAATTAGTCGCTCCGAATACCGTAAATACGGGTTCCTATCCTAGTTTTACTTCTAAGGATAAGGTATTAAAAATCAATAATATCGGAGAAGGAATTGAATATACGGGCGGTTTTCGCTTGGAAGGAACAACTGTTTATGGCTATGGCTCGAAAGAAAATCCAGCGAACATCAAGTTATTTGATAAATCTAATCAAAAAGTGTTTAATGGTGCATCAGAATTATTTAAAATTCGTCGCGAAGTTCGCATCGTCGCCGAGCGCGTAGAATCGACCATTTATTTTGCCAGCGATTCCATTTATCACCCATCCGTAAATGTACGTTTTGAAATTCCGACCCGCTCGCTTCAACTTACCCGTGGTGATCGAGGAAGTGACCGTAATCCGTTTTACAATTCGCTACATCAAATGAATATTGATGCCGAAAAAATCAACGCTTACCTCGATGCCGATTCCATCGTAATTGGTGAGAAGTCTGCTAGTTTAGCCAAAGCATTAGATGTTTCATTCGAATCCTTTAATTACTTCAAACCCTCTGATTATCAACGGATTCAGAACATTGCGACCAGTAATCCGCTCGCCATTATGAAAGTGACCGCAGAGCGAGAGGGCACCAATTTTCTGGATGCCAATCTAGTTGCTAAACGCATCAATAGTCGTTTCACGGTTGATAATATTCAAAGTTTAATTTATGATTTGGTGGCGCAAGGTTTCATTAATTACGATAATGACAATAAGATAATTGAAGTCAAAGATAAGGTGTATCACTACGTAGATGCTGCCAATGAAAAAGTAGATTACGATGTTTTAAAAATTCGTTCCCAAACGGATAATACCAATGCGGTTCTCCGTTTAAAAGAACAAACAATTACTGCCAGCGGAGTCAATTCAATCGAGCTGAGTGCTAAACAAAAAGTTGCACTCCAGCCCGTAAGTCAGCAAATCGTGATGAACTCAAATCGAGACATTGATTTTGATGGTAAACTGTACGCTGGATTTGGAACACTCGAAGGAAAAGATTTTCACTTTGACTACGAAAAATTTCAAATTGACTTAGATTCTGTCCGCTTTTTTGACCTCTTCGTTCCTAATGGTGACAAGGATAAAAATGGTAATTTGGTTGCTCAATCTATTGCTTCTCGGATCGAGCATCTAACAGGGGTTTTATTAATTGATGCCCCCAATAACAAATCGGGTAAAGACGATATTGATATTTTTCCCTCTCTCCAAAGTAAGGATAAGAGTTACATTTTTTATGATTATTCTACGACACAAGCAGGTGCTTATGGACGAGATACGTTTTTCTTTGAGTTGGATAAATTTGGTTTTAATAAATTAGACCAAATTTCAGCAGCAGACTTAAAATTTGAAGGAACTATGGTTTCTGCGGGTGTCTTCCCTGAATTTAGAGAAACAGTCGTTTTGAACGAAGAAGATGCTTCGCTTGGCTTTAAAACAGAGACCCCTGCAACAGGCTACGATCTGTATCGCGGTAAAGGAAAATATAAAGGTTCGATTGACTTGAGTAATTCGGGTATGTTAGGCGCAGGAAATGTGAAATATTTGGGTGCATCCTTAGATTCAGAAGATTGGATCTTCAAACCTTCGCAGATGACGGGTTCGGCAGAACGCTTTGACTTGGAAGAAGATCGCAATCCACAGATGGAAGTGCCACAGGTACGTGGTGAGGATGTGACCATTGATTGGCGACCTTATCGCGATAGTATGTATGTCCGTTCTAAAGAAAAACCCTTTGAATTATTTAAAGCCAACGAACATACCTTGACGGGTACGGCAGTATTGTCGCCCGGTGGTTTGAAAGGGATTGGTTTATTAGATTGGAGTAAAGCCAATATGACTTCTGAATTGTTCAACTTTGGTGCTTTTTCTGCGCAAGCAGATACAACCGACATCAACATTCGAGCATTTAATACCGACGAATTAGCATTGAAAACGAGCAATCTGAATGGGTTTGTAGATTTCGATGAACAAGTCGGTACGTTCAAAGCCAACGACGAGTTTCTGAATACGACTTTGCCTTACAATCAGTACGAAACTTCCATGAACGAATTTGATTGGGACATCAAAGAGGAAAACATCACCTTCAAAGCCAAAGAAGGTCAAATGGGCAAGTTTCTCTCTATTCATCCCAATCAAGATTCCTTGCGTTTTGAAGGCAAAACGGCTTTTTATGACTTGAAAACCAACGAGTTACAAATCGGCGGTGTTCCTTATATCGTAGCAGCAGATGCATTCGTTTATCCCGATAGTGGAGCAGTAGAAGTGCTGGCAGGCGGTATAATGACCAAGTTTAACAATGCGAAAATTGTAGCGGATACGCTTAATCAGTACCACGTGATTAATCGCGCTACTGTAAATATCAAAGGACGGAAAGACTACGTTGCAACGGGTTTTTATGAATATAATATCGGTGATCGAAATCAGGAAATTGAATTTGCAAATATCGTTGGACAACGAATTGGAAAAGGGAAAGCGAGTAAGAAAAATGTAGCTACCACTGGTACGGGTGAAGTAGGTACAGAGGACAATTTCTACATTGATCACAAAACAGAATTTCGTGGAAAAATCTCTTTAAACTCCGGTTCTAAAGACTTGACTTTTGATGGATTTGCGCGTTTAGATGCCCCGCTCCTACCTGCGCGTAACTGGTTTACAATTAAGAGTGAAGCGGATAAAAAAGATTTAGCTATTCAATTTGATGTACCTAAAAACTACAAAGGCGAGCCACTACGAACGGGAATGTTTTTGAGTAAAGAAACTGCTAATGTTTATCCGCGCGTTATGGCTCCGTTGTATTTCCGTAAGGATCGACCAATTTTACCTGCCAAAGGTATTTTTAAGTACAATCAAGAAAAAGACGAATTTATCTTTGGTGATTCCTTAAAAGTGATTGGTGCGGCGGATGTCGGGAATATGATCGTTTATCAAAATAAGGATGCGAAAGTACGTGGAGAAGGTAAATTTGACATTGGTTCGGGTTTGAAATATATTAAAGTAAACGCTGCTGGTCGTGCCTTTTCTGGATTCCAAGGTGAAGCTGTGGATACGCTAAGTGGCTACGTTAACACTGATGCCGTTACCGCAGAGTTTATGGCAGCGATTGACCTCATTATTCCCGAAAAACTCCTAAATATTGTCGCGAATGATATTGTTGCGGCTGGTTTTGATGCCACCAATATCAATTTCTTAAAGGATAAAGAATTTTTCCGCAAAGCTGCTACGGAACTTTTTGGTGATAAAAAAGAATCTGCAAAAGCCATCATTGGTCTGGAACAAGGGACTTTTTTATTACCTAAAAAAGAAAATCCTCATACCTTCTTATTTAGTAAATTACCTATGAAATGGGACAGAGATTACCAATCCTTTGTAAGTTCAGAAACGAAACTTGGTTTGACTAGTATCGCAGGCGAATTGATTAATAAAATGATCACTGCCTACGTTGAATTTAAAATGCCGACTAACGATGATGATCGCTTATATGTGTATCTAAAATCACCAAGCGAATTGTATTACTACTTTGGTTACAAACAAGGTATTTTGAGTTTAGTAAGTAATAACACCAAGTTCATGGAGGAAGTAGAGAATTTGAAGAAAAAGGAAATGGTAATGAAAATGAAAGATGGTGAAACGTATGAAATTCAGCCGATAAATCCGAATACGGCAAAGATGTTTATCAGACGAGTAGAAGCATCTGGAAAATAGATTAAAAACTAATCTAAAATAATCCTTTACTTTTAGGCTTTATTCATCTGCTCAAAGTCGAATATGCTAAAAGCTAAAGGATTATTTTTAGAATTTTCCCAAATCGCGCTTGCGATCTTTCTCTCTAGTATTGGGTTGAAAATGTTCCTGCTTCCCAATGGTTTTTTAGATGGCGGAGCAACAGGTATTGCTATTTTACTCAGCGAGCTATTTAACCTTGATCTTTCTATCGGCTTACCGATCGTTTCCATTCCTTTTTTCGTCATTGGATATTTTACTATCGCCAAGCGCATCTTGGTCAAATCAATTATTGCGATTTTACTGTTATCAGTGGTTATCCACTTTGAAAATTTCACCTCCATAACGGATGATAAGCTGATTATTGCGACTTTCGGTGGGATGTTTCTTGGTGTTGGAATCGGTTTGGCGATCCGCAATGGTGCCGTTTTGGATGGCTCAGAAATACTGGGGATTTACATCAATAATCTCTTTGGCATCTCCATCGGTGCCGTTATTCTATTTTTTAATTTAATCATTTTCGCAGTTACCGCAGTAGTGCTTACGCCCGAAGTAGCCATGTATTCCATTCTCACCTACGTCGTCACGGGCAAAGCCGTCGATTTTACCATACAGGGCTTTGAAAATTACGTCGGACTCATGATCGTATCCAGTAAAAGTGAAGAATTACAAGAGAAATTTAATGAAAAAATCGGTCACGGCATCACCGTTTACCAAGGCGTAAAAGGTTATGGTAAACAAGGTATGAATACCAATCGCCCAATCATTCACCTAATCATCAATCGAATTGACGTGAAAAGATTGCACCGTATGATTGACGAAATCGATGCTACCGCTTTTGTGATCGAATTTGATGTCAATGATGTAAAAGGAGGGAAATTAAAACGGTACTTAGGAAAGAATTAACAGCCTTATTCTGTTGGCTCTCCTAAGTAACCGCCTCGATTCAGCAATTCGAAGTTTATGATAGTTACGTTTACTAAACTTTATTTTGTTTAATACTGCGTCAACGTATAACGAGAAACTGCAAGTGCAGCAAATAAGAAAAGCAATAATATCAGTAAGCCAACGGAGTCTTTATGCGCGATGTGTGCGACAAATGCCGTCAACAAAAATAAACCAACCCCAGCATATGCCCATTCTCGTAAGAAAGTAGGAAGATTTGGTAATAGCAGTAAGGCAATGGCGATAACTTTTAACACGCCCAGTTGTATCCGAAAAAAATCGGGAAATCCTAGATCTTTCACCCCTTCAATCGTAACGGCACTAAAGAAATAAGTATAGGAGCTTAAAGCTAAAAAGCCAGTAATAATCAGCGTTGATACCCAATAAATAGTCTGCATCATGATAAAAAGTATTCTTTTACTTGATTAACGAGTTTAGTACCATCTGGATCGGCTTGGGTTTTTAATTGACATAGATTTTCTGCCCATTCTGAAGTACGTACCCGCAAAGGTGGATTTTCTGACTGAGCAACTTGTAAGATCACTTCTGCTACTTCTTTCCCTGTTTGATAAGGGGAAACCTCTCCGCTACCCGCACGACTTTGTGCACCCGAAATATATTTCTGAAATATCGGCGCGTAATCGCCAGTTACCATTTCTCCTGCTGCGTTCTGGGTTTTTGTTACCGCATTTTGCATAAATGCCGTCGCAATACCGCCCGGTTCAACGAGTGAAAATTGGATATTAAATGGCGCAGAAACATAAGAAGCCAACGCTTCAGTAAATCCCTCTACCGCGAATTTTGCTCCACAGTACAATTCATTAAATGGCTGCCCGACCAAACCTCCAACTGAAGTAATATTAATGATATGACCAGATTTTGCAGCACGCATCGCTGGTAAAACGGCTTTAGTTGTACGAATCACCCCGATATAGTTTACATCGGTTACCCAATTAATATCAGCTTGCGTAGCTTGTTCCAACGTACGTGCGAAACCTGCGCCAGCATTATTGACCAATAGATCTATTTTTCCATCGTCAGCTAATACGGTCGTAACAGCCTTTTCGATAGATTGATTATCCGTTACGTCTAATTGAATAATTTCAATATCGAGTTTTGAGGCAGTAATTTGTTCTCGCAATGCATCCGCTTTCGCTAAATTTCGCATCGAAGCATAGACCTTAAATCCGTTTTGAGCAAACAGAATCGCGCTTTCAAAACCAACACCAGTTGATGTGCCAGTGATTAATACATTCTTTTTCATAAAGCAGGTGATATATTGTATTTTGATGTTAGAATGAATGTTCATTCCAAAATATAAGTAAAAAATTTTCTTTATTCCTTTATTGCATCCCACACCATCTTTAGCTGCTTGCTCAAAGAAGGCTCGTGTTGAATGTCTGTCCGAAAATGTAAGCGCAGAAAAGACATCAGCGTTCCGCCAATAAATTGGGTCAACTCAATCGTTGAAATATCTTTAATAATTCGTCTTTTTTTTCCTTTTTCAATCAGCTCTAAAACTGGACTCATCGCCTGATATCCTACATCTTTAGTACTTTGAGTAAGGATAGGTGAAGCCTGTAACTGTTCAGCCAATTGAAAAAACAGTCCATTTTTAAGAAAAAACGCTACTGCACAAGTATAATAATCCTCAAATTGTGTCTTTAGCGGCTTTTCCTCATCAAAGTCAGCAAATATTTCCCGTTCCAATTTTTTAATATTGACATACAATTCGTTAATCAATATTTCTTTGTTAGGAAAATAGTTATATATTGTTCCCATGCCCGTGCCTGCTTCTTTGGCAATTGCTGACATCGGAGTGGCATGAATCCCTTTTTCGGTAAGCAATTTTAAGGCAGCGGAAAGGATGGCAGCTCTTTTTTCCATATTGCAAATGTACAGCAATGGAATGAATATTCCAAATTCACACAATAAATCAAGCTAAAGGGATCCGATACTTTGGAGGTATCCAGTCCCTAAATCACCGATAAAACAATACCTATGCTCTTTTCTAACCAAACTTATACCGACCGCCGTACCGCTTTACAACAACAACTTTCTTCTGGTCTATTGCTCTTTATGGGTAATAATAACGTAGGCATGAACTACGCGGCGAATACCTATCATTTTCGCCAAGACAGCACTTTTTTATACTTTTTCGGCATCGACCGAGCGGGTCTAGCCGCAACGATTGATTTGGATAAACAACAAGTAACGATTTATGGCGACGAGCATACGATGGAAGATGTGGTTTGGGAAGGTGCACATCCGTCATTGCGCGATTTGGCAGCGCAAGTAGGCGTTGCTAAAGTACAACCGACTGCCGATTTAGCGAAAGCGATAGAAAAAGCCAAAGCATCTGACCAGCCGATTCACTACCTCCCACCCTACCGCGATGATAATAAAATTAAGCTGCATACTTGGTTGGAAATTCCATTCAGTGAATTAAAAACCCGCGCGTCTGTTCCTTTCATTAAAGCCGTAGTTAAGCTGCGCTCTATCAAAAGTAGCGAGGAAATTGCAGAAATGGAACGCGCTTTAGGCGTTACTCGCGCGATGCATCACGCAGCTATGTCTGCCACCAAAGCAGGCAAAACCGAAGCAGAAATTACTGGCATTGCGCGCGGTATTTCCGTCAGTTTTGAAGGAGATTTGGCTTACCCGATTATCTTATCCAAAGACGGACAGACGCTACACAATCACTCCCACGCCAATCGTTTAGCCAGCGGTCAACTCGTCCTCGCAGACATGGGCGCAGCAACTAAGCACCATTACGCATCAGATATAACGCGTACTTGGCCCGTCGATCCAAAATTCACGCAGCAGCAACGCGAGATTTACGAAATCGTCTTAAAAGCCGAAGTGGATTCCATTCACGCCTGCCGACCTGGCGTTGCTTATCGCGATGTGCATTTAGGCGCAGCACGGATCATTATGAATGGTTTGAAAGACTTAGGCATCATGAAAGGTGATACGGAAACTGCTGTAAACGAAGGTGCACACGCGCTATTTTTCCCACATGGTTTAGGGCATCACATTGGCTTGGATGTACATGATATGGAGGATTTGGGCGAAAATTACGTCGGATATTCCGATACGATTAAACGCAGTGAACTGTTCGGGACAGCTTATTTACGTTTGGGTCGGGAACTAGAAACAGGTTTCGTGATCACGGTAGAACCTGGCATTTATTTTATCCCCCAACTGATTGACCAATGGCAAGCGGCGGGTAAATTTTCTCAATATATCAATTATGATAAATTAGCTGCTTATCGCAATTTCGGTGGCATTCGGATCGAAGATAATATTTTGATTACGGAAGGTGGGCAGCAGATTTTAGGGAAGAAGATTGCGAAGAGTGTGGAGGAGATTGAGGGGATGCGGCAGAGCTGTTAAGTGCTAATTTTAATGTAAAATTTAAAATGTAAAACCGCAAAATGTAAAAGGTACACGTCATGATTCGAACCGCTTTTGT
>JBGCES010000001.1:0-3743 GCA_045106545.1 Saprospiraceae bacterium | reverse complement strand
CTTAGACACCACATTATTTGCTCACCATCCTCTTTTTATACATATTTTAAATTGTAATTTGATTATAACAATAAAAAGATTCCTAATCATATATGTTGGCAAGATAATTGTAAAAAATTAATAAGTATTTATATTTATATGAATACCTACCTCCCACACATTCACATTTATAATCCTATGGAATTTTCACCTTTATAAGAAAAGGTATCCGATTAATTCGGTTTAAGTCATGGATTGTACTTGAAAACACTTTTTCTTAGATATAAGACCTTATGCATTAGGTAGAGGGTCTTATTTCTAAGCCTTTCTCAACAAACTTAATCCACCTTATTTTTTCAATATTGATTATCAATCACTCTTTACCGAGAACCTACGTTTATTTTATTTGTTGCGGTAATAAAAGACTTGATAATTTTCTGTTTTTTCATAAGCAGATTGTAATCCCTGAACATCTTTTTTCGCTTCCTTTTCACGGGAGCAAATTTTTTAAATGCAAAACATTACAATTATGCTTATTTTAAACCTAGCGCTTGGCGCGTTCATCTTAGGTGGTGGTGCTATCATCTTTATGAATCAATTTGCAGAATGTGAGAATTAAAAATCACACATTTGTAACACTCGAAAAAAGGTGAGAAAAGAATTATCCTCACTGTTAAAACGCTAGCTGTATTCGTACAGTATTAAAGGGCAAGAATAAGGCTTACGCTTCATTCTTGCCCTTTTTTGTGGTTGGACTGACAAAAGCTGTTCTAAATCTAATTATTTAGTAAATGTTTACTAATTTTGATTAAATTAAAATTTTCACACCTCCTTATTTGTAATAAATGGACAATTCACTTTTTGGTATTCCTGATTTAGATCGTTATGTGGTAATTAGCATTTTAGTATTTTTTGGTCTGATGGAGGTAATCGCAGGATACTTACATCGGACTCAGCGATCAAAGAGTGATTGGATTCAAGAGGTCGGAAGCTTTTTTGTTTTATCTGTTTTAATTAAGCCAGCGATAGTGATTGCGGCTATTGCACTTGGGCAGCTTTTGTTTCCAACGTACGAATATGCCTTGGGGCATTGGAGCTTATTATTGATGCTTCCGTTTTATCTATTTATAGATGATGTGCTTCAGTATTGGTATCATCGGTCGGCGCATGAATATGAATTTTTATGGAAACTACATCGCCCGCATCACCAAGCAGAGGAAATGGGTTTTTTCGTTTCATATCGAAATGCGGGATTATATTATGTCATCATGCCTAATTTATGGTGGGTAGGAACAATAGTTTTTCTTGGCGGAGCTAAGGCAGTAGCGTTAGGTTTAATTTTGAAACAACTGGTTATCATCGGTTCTCATAGTACGATTAAATGGGATGCGCCCTTATATAAAAGTGATTTACTACGTCCGCTCGTTCGATTGATTGAGCGTATTTTAGTTACGCCTGCTTTTCATCATGCTCATCATGGTAAATCTATGTTAGATGGTTCAAGTGATCCCAATGGTAACTACGGAAATATGTTCTCTCTATGGGATCAATTCTTTGGTACGGCTAAATTCGTCCAAACCTATCCTACTGATTATGGATTACCTAATGATCCTAAAGATAAATGGACAGCGAGTTATTTTTATCCAATCATCAAATCTGACAAACCGCACAGTGAAATTGCTGCTGGACATATTAAAAAAGACACCACTGTTCCTGCCGCTGCGGAGGTAGCGTTAATAAAGGGACAACAATATTTATACTGTCAATGTGGTAAAAGTAATACTCAACCTTTTTGTGACGGCTCGCATCACGGTACTAAATTTAAACCGCTATTATTTGAGGCAAACCGTACTGGAAAAGCTAAATTATGTCAATGTAAATTAGCTAAAACGGCTCCTTTTTGCGATAACTCACACGTTCAGTTGTTAAAGGACGCTTGATCTGAAATTGACAAATACAAGCAAAATTGAGCTAATTCAATAATAAAAATCAAGCCTGTTCACTGATATAATCTACAATCGTTTTAGAATCATTAAAGATCGTTCCGAGCGCGCCACCGAGTTTATAATTATCAAAACCATTAAAAAAGATATTTTGGTGGTAGCCTACTCCAATTTCTGGTTGTGGCAATCCGTAATCATCTAGCGCTTCTTCGCCGCGTTCTAAAAAATCTTCTACTTTGGAACGATAACCTGTAGCTAGAATTATACTATCGAAGTCGATGCTTTGTCCATCTTTAAATGCTACGCCTGTTTTGTGAAAACGCTCAATATTGCCAAGCACTTTAATTTTTCCTGCTTTGATAGCATCGATTGTTCCGATGTCAATAACGGGCGATTGCCCAGTAGTTCGCAATATCTTTACGGGTGGGTCGGTGAGTTGTTGTAACCCATAGGCACTGAGATCGCCATAGTGGCGACGGCGGATAATGTTACCAATCCATTCACCCAAATTAAAAGGAATTTTCGCTAGTTTTTTAGAAATGACTTGAATCGGTTGCCCGTTGCGATCGCGCGGAACGATACTCACTGGAGAGCGGACGGAAAGGTAGGTTTCTGCGTCGTTTTCGCATAAATCTAAAGCCAGTTCTGCTCCAGTATTTCCCATTCCGATGACTAATACTTTCTTACCTCGGTATGGTTCGGCGTTTTTGTATTTGCGACTATGCGTAATTTCTCCAATGAATGCTTCTTGCCCTTTAAAAGTGGGAACATTCATCAACCGATTCATTCCTGTACCAATAATTACTCTAGTTGTTTGATAGCTTTCGCCAGTTTTGGTTCCAACCAGCCATTTGTGGTTTTCCATTTTTTTAATGGAAATTACTTCACGATTAAAAATGGGCTGAATATTAAAATGAGCTGCATATTGTTCCAAATACTCTGCTACCTGCTGCTTCGGTACGTATAAAGGATAATGGTCTGGAAAGGGTAGATGAGGTAAGTTAGAATATTGTTTGACAGTATGTAAGTGCAATCGGTCGTAGTGATTATGCCAAGCATATCCGACTTTGTCTGTTCGTTCTAGCAAAGTAAAATCCAAACTTGCTTTTCGCATCCGCCCAGCTACAGCAAGACCAGCAGGGCCTGCACCAATAATTAAATTTTCTACTCTTTTCATAGCGGAAGTTACAAAAAAAGTGCGTTTGCAGTCACTTGTTACTCGTTAAAATATTACTCGTTATTAAGTAGTACTCCCGATGGGAATCGAACCCACGTTTCTCGCTGGAAAGGCGAGTGTCCTAGCCGTTAGACGACGGGAGCTAGTTTAGTGTTTGAGTTAAGTTACTCAGGCAGGAATCGAACCCGCATCGTCTGAGCCAAATTCAGACATCTTAGCCATTAGACCACTGAGCAAGGTTAGTTTTGAGTAATGAATTTTGGATTTTGAGGTGGTCGCGCAGACGGGACTCGAACCCATATTACAGGTGTATCAGACCCGCGTAATGACCAGTTATACTACGGCGCAAAAAAAAAATGTAAAAAATCAGATGCGCAGACGGGATTCGAACCCGTTACTCAGGCTTATGAGACCTAAATGTTACCATTACACCACCGCGCATTGCTGAGACTTGGTTGTTTGGGTTTTGATTAATTGGGATAAAGAAATCAGTGGTAACTCAGGAGTCGAACCTTACCCTTCCCGTTTTCAGCGGGACGCTCTCCCCCGAGAGCTTAGTCACCATGGTAGCTAAGCCACGCCGAAATAATTAATTAAACGATTTAGAAATGAGTATTTTTTGTACTATTTGAAAAATATAGAAA